>JARBUP010000004.1 GCA_029239575.1 Bacillota bacterium | reverse complement strand
AAAAAAATTGAGGACATTCGCCCTCAATTATTATTAATAACTTCTTAATTCTTTAACTTTAGCAGCTTTACCAGTTCTTTCTCTTAAGTAGTACAATTTAGCACGTCTTACACTACCTCTTCTCACTACTTCAATTTTCGCGATTTTAGGAGAGTGGATTGGGAAAGTTCTTTCTACACCAACTCCGTAAGAAATTTTTCTTACAGTGAAAGTTTCTCTATTGCTTCCGCCTTGTTTTTTAATAACAACGCCTTCAAATACCTGAATTCTTTCTCTATTACCTTCTTTAATATTTACGTGTACCTTTATAGTGTCACCAACGTTAAATGGAGTAATTTCAGTATTTAATTGTTCTAATTCGAATGATTTTATTAAGTCCATTTGTATACCTCCCTTCGACTAAGCGTTCATAATACTGTATGTACAGAGGACCGCCGTATACTCTTATGCATTATAGCATAAGGTTTTTATGTGTACAACAATTATTTATATTTTTTTTGTAATTTGTTGTATTCTTCAACTATTTCTTTGTTTTTAATCATGTCAGGACGTCTTTGAAGCGTTACTTCTATTGCTTTAAATAAACGCCATTCCTCGATTTTTTTATGATGACCGGACAATAAAATTTCCGGAACATCTAAGCCTTCGTAACTTTCTGGCCTTGTGTATTGAGGATACTCCAACAAATTATTGCTGTGCGATTCTTCAACAGAAGATTCATCTGAACCTAATACTCCTGGCAAAAGCCTTCCTACTGCATCAACAATCATGAGAACAGGAAGTTCACCGCTTGTTAGAACATAATCACCCATTGATATTTCTTCATCAACATATTTGTCGATAATTCTTTGATCAATACCTTCATAATGTCCTGCAATAAGAATTAAATGCTCTTTTTTAGATAGCTCGTGGGCTTTATTTTGGGTAAATAAATTACCTTTTGGTGATAAATAAATAATATATGAATTATGCTTTTTTATAGAATTTAGCGCTTTAAACATTGGCTCAGGCTTTAGTAACATTCCCGGGCCTCCGCCATATGGATAATCATCAACTTTTTTATGTTTACTTAAAGAATAATCTCTAAGATTTACATAATTTAAATTAAATAAATTATTTTCAATTGCCCTTTTGATTATTCCGTTATTGGTATAAACATCAATGAGCTCTGGGAATAATGTAACTATATCAAATATCATTCCAATAAGCCTTCGACAGCATTTATAACCATCTTTTTATCTTTGATATTTACTTCTTTTACGAAATCTTTAACAGCTGGAATTAAAAAAGATTTATTTTTGTTTTTGACTTCATAAACATCATTAGCACCAGTTTGGTATATATCAGTTATTTTACCTATAAATTCACCTTCAGTAGTGTAAACTTCAATTCCTTCAAGGTCAAATAAATAATATGAGTCTTCAGGCAATTCCCTAAGCTGATCTTCAAAAATAGATATATATGAATTTTTAAAGCTTTCAGCAGTAGTCATATCCTCTATGTTTTCAAGAGTTAAATATGCCATGCCTTTAGCAAACCATACATCTTTGATTTTCCTTTTTACATCATCTTTTTCAGTATAGATATATTCAAGATCTTCAAATCTTTCTAAATCATCAGTTAAAGAAATGCATTTTAAACAACCTTTAATGCCGTGAGTATTTACTATTTTTCCAACTTTAATATAATCTTTCATTTTTACCTCGTGTTAAAATATGCGGAATTATAATTCTAATCCCCTAATAGGCTATTGAATAATTTCTACAATTACTCTTTTGTTATCTTTGGTAGCTGCAGCTTTAACAACTGTGCGTATAGCCTTTGCTATTCTGCCTTGCTTACCGATTACTTTACCCATATCATCAGGAGCAACTTTTAATTCTATTATAAGTGATTGACTGCCTTCAACTTCATTTACTGATACAAGATCAGGAAAGTCAACTAGTGATTTTGCTATATATTCTACTAATTCACCCATTTCATCACCTCTTATTTGTTTTCATCTCTTTTTTCATAGATACCGTTATTTTTGAATAAAACGCTAACTGTTTCAGTTGGTTTTGCTCCATCGTTTAACCATTTAATAGCACTTTCATCATTGATTTTAACTATTTTTGGTTCTACAACTGGGTTGTAATATCCGATTTCTTCTATAAAACGTCCATCTCTTGGAGAACGAGAATCAGCTACAACTATTCTGTAAAAAGGTTTCTTTTTTGAACCCATTCTTTTTAATCTTATTTTAACTGCCATATATTGTCACCTCCTTAAATTTTATTAATCTATATATGATAAAGGAAAATCCTAAATCGCTGAATTAATTAGAACGGCATTTTAAAATTGCCTAAACCGCCTAAACCACCTAATCCTTTTTTCTTGCCCATTTTACCCATTGAGCTGAATTTTTTCATCATTTTTTTCATCTCATCGTATTGCTTTAAAAGTTGATTAACTTTTTGTACTGAAGTACCACTTCCTGCTGCAATTCTTTTTCTTCTTGCACCGTTGATGATATTCGGATTCATTCTTTCTTTTTTAGTCATGGACTGTATTATTGCTTCAGTATGTTTTAATTGATTTTCATCAACTTTTATATCTTTTAATTTTTTGTTTCCTGCAACACCTGGTATCATTTCAAGTAGATCTTCTAAAGGGCCCATGTTTTTCATTTGTTGAAGCTGGGATAAAAAGTCTTCAAGATTAAAGTCATTTGTTCTTAATTTTTTCTCAAGTTCAACTGCTTGTTTTTCATCAAAAGCATTTTGAGCTTTTTCAATAATTGATAAAACATCACCCATGCCAAGGATTCTTGAAGCCATTCTATCAGGATAAAATGGTTCTAATTGATCTAATTTTTCTCCAGTAGAAACAAATTTTATTGGCTTATCCACTACATTTCTTATGGAAAGTGCAGCACCGCCTCTAGCATCACCATCTATTTTTGTCAGTATAACACCGGAAATCTCTAAATATTTATTAAATGTTTCTGCAACTTTTACTGCATCCTGACCAGTCATAGCATCTAACAATAGAAGTGTTTCTGTAGGTTTTACAGTTTCTTTTATTTGAACAAGCTCATCCATGAGCTCTTCATCTATATGAAGTCGTCCAGCTGTATCTATTATTACAACATCATTGCCATGTTTTAAAGCATATTTCATAGCTTCTTTAGCAATTGTAACTGGACTTACTTTATCACCCATTTCAAAAACAGGTACTCCAACACTTTCACCAACGACTTGCAACTGTTTTATAGCTGCAGGTCTATAAATGTCTCCTGCTACTAAAAGAGGTCTTTTTCCATCTTTTTTTAATTTTTTTGCAAGTTTTCCAGTTGCGGTAGTTTTACCAGCACCTTGAAGACCGCACATCATAAAATATGTTATATTGTTAGGATCAAATTTAAGCTTGCTTTCAGCTTCACCCATTAATTTAACAAGTTCTTCGTGAACAATTTTAACAACTTGTTGTCCTGGAGTTAAGCTATCCATTACATCATGTCCTAAAGAACGCTCTTTAACATTATTAATAAATAACTTTACTACTTTATAATTAACATCGGCTTCAAGTAAAGACATTTTAACTTCTTTCATTGCAGCTTCAATGTCTTTTTCAGTAAGCTTCCCTTTTCCTCTTAACTTTTGTAAGGTATTTTGGAGTTTTTCAGACAAATTTTCAAACATGAAATTCTACCCTTCATTTATAATTTTATTAGCCTGCGCTTTTATTTCATTTATGGTATCAATATATATTTTATCTTTTATTTTATCTGCAAGAGATATGATATTTTCTGCTGCTTTAGAATATTTATCATATTTATAATGCAATTTTATTTTTTCTTCGTATTCCATCAAGCTTTTTTCAGCTCTTTTTAAAGCATCATATACGCCCTGTCTGCTGATACTTATTTCTTCAGCAATTTCAGATAAACTGTAATCCTGATTATAATATAAATCAATTATATTGGACTGACTGTCTTTTAATAAATCACCATAGTAATCATAAAGTATACTAAATATAAAATTTTTCTCAGTCATATAACCACCTACTGTAAAGTATTTCGCTTGACAGTGAATTTTATCGCATATTGGCAATTTTGTCAAGTGGTAATATTAAAAAAAATAAAAAATTTTGCCCTCGAGCAAAATTTCTCATTAACTGTTTAATGTTCATTGTTCAATTTTCATTATTCATTGATTTCTTATTCAAATATAGCATTTACAAAATCATTTGCATCAAATGGTTGCAAATCGTCTATTTTTTCTCCTACTCCAACATATTTTATTGGAATATTTAATTCGTTTATTATAGGGAATGCAATTCCACCTTTTGCAGTTCCATCTAATTTAGTTAAAATTAAACCATCAAGCTGGCAAGTTTCTGCAAATAATTTGGCTTGTATAATTCCATTTTGTCCTGTAGTAGCATCTATAACAAGATAAACATTTATTTTAGCTTCTGGGAATTCTTTATCCAATATTTTAAACAATTTACTTAATTCATTCATTAAATTTTTCTTGTTATGAAGTCTTCCTGCTGTATCACAAATCAAAATATCACTTTTACGTGCTTTAGCTGCTTGTATTGCATCAAAAATAACTGCTCCAGGGTCCGAGCCATTTTCAGAAGCTATAATATCCACATTGGCTCTTATACACCATTCTTTAAGCTGTTCAACAGCAGCAGCTCTAAATGTATCTGCAGCTGCAACAATAACTTTTTGGCCTGAGTTTTTTAATCTATATGCAATTTTACCTATTGATGTAGTTTTACCTACACCATTAACTCCTACTATTAATAAAACTTGCTGTTTAGTATTATCTGTTTCAACTTCTTTATGTTTTTCAAGCATTTCTACAAGATATTTTTTTATTAAATTTTTAATTTCACCTGTATCATCTACTTTGTTTTTCTTAACTTCTTGTTTAATATATTCAATTATATCAAGAGTTGTTTCAACTCCCATATCTGAAGTTATTAAAATTTCTTCTAATTCTTCAAGAAATTCATCGTCTATTTTTCTGTGAGCAAAAATTATATTTTCAATTTGTTCAGTAAAATTTTTCTTTGTTTTAGAAAGGCCTTCTTTTAATTTTGCAAAGAACCCTTTTTTTTCTTTATTTTCCTTATCCATTTTTCCTCCAAATAAATTGCAATTATTATTCAAAATCTACTTCTGATAATTTTAAAGAAACTAATTTAGTAACTCCCTTTTCTTCCATAGTAGCTCCATACATAGTATCAGCAGATTCCATAGTTCCTTTTCTGTGAGTTATAACTATAAACTGAGTTTCTTTAGAAAATTCTTTTAAATATTGAGAAAATCTAAATATATTTACATCATCTAAAGCTGCTTCAATTTCATCAAGTATACAAAATGGAGTTGGCTTTGTTTTTAAAATAGCAAAAAGAAGTGCTATAGCAGTTAGAGATTTTTCCCCACCTGACAATAAAGAAATTTTGCTTAATTTTTTTCCAGGAGGCTGTACAGCAATTTCTATATTGCTGTTTAAAGCATTCTCTTCATCTTCTATATAAACATCTCCTGAACCTCCATTAAAAAGTTGTTTAAAAACTTCATTAAATTTAGCTCTAATTCCTGAGAATTCTTCTAAAAACTTATCTTTCATTTGTAACTCAAGCTCTTTTATTACACGTTCAAGTTGATTTTTAGCATCATTTAAATCTTTCTTTTGTGAAGTTAAAAAATCATATCTTTCCTTTACTTCTTTGTACTCTTCAATAGAGTTAATATTTATATTACCCAAACTTTTTATAGCCTTTTTATATTCATTTAATTCAGTATATAATTTATTATAGCTTATAGAATCATCTTTATAGCTTAAAGCCATTGCATAATTCATTTCGTAATCTTCCCAAAGTTTTTTTGATACATCTTCTAAACGAGATCTTCCTCTTTCAATTTTAACATTCATTGAATTTTCATCGTCTAAGATTGTAGTTAAAACTTTGTTTGTTTCATTAATTTTGTTTTGATAATCATATATATCATCTTGAAATTTTAATAATTTTTCTTTGCTTGTGGATGTATCTTGTTTTAACTCTATTAAATCAACATTTAATATTTCTTGTTTTTCAGTAAATTCATCAATTGAGTTTGATGCTTTATTTATTTCATTTTCTATTAAAATTAAATTTTCTTGTTTCGATAATTTTGACGAATTATTTCTTTTTATTTCAGAAATAATATTGTTTGCTTTTTCTTCTTTTAACATTATTTCTTGGTTTAAATTAGATAAATCATCCTTTTGTTTTGAAATAACTAAATTAAATTCATCATATTTTTGTTTGTTTTCATTATTTAAAGTTGCAGTTTCTTCAATTATCTTTTCTGTTTCTTCTATACTTTTTCTTATTTTTAAAATTTCATTTTCTAAATTTTCTATATTTTTTTCATTTTTTATTCTATCATTTACTATATATTGCTTTTCGTTATTATATTTTTGTATAACTGCTGTTGTTTTTTCAACTTGTTCTAAAAGCATTTTCTTTCTTGAATCAGTCATATTTAATTTATTACTGTTTTCATTTATTTCTATTTTAATATTTTCTATTTTTATATTATTTTCTTTTATACCTTTGTCTATTACAGAAAGTTCATCATTTTTTTCTTTTATTTCATTAATTTGCTTTTCACTGTTTTCTTTTAATTCTTCTATTTCTCTTTTTCTACCAAGAAGGTTTTGATTTTGTGCAATATGGCCACCTGTAACAGACCCCCCTGCGTTTATAACATCACCTTGAAGAGTAACTATTTTTAATGAATTATTTAATTTTTTAGAAATTTTAAAACCATTATTTAAATTATCTACTACAACTATTCTACCTAAAAGATGCTTTATTACTTTATCAAATTTAAGATCAGTATCAACAAGTTTATCGGCAGTATTGATTACACATGGGTCTGAAATAATTGTTTTTTCATTTGCATTTAAGCTTCTTTCAGAAATCATATCAATTGGAAGAAATGTAACCCTGCCTATTTTATTTTGTTTTAAATAATTAATAATATTTCCTGCTTCTTTTTCAGTATTTACAATAACATTTTGTATTGATGAACCAAGAGCAATTTCAATAGCTGTTTCATACTGTTTTTCTGTATTAATAATATCAGCAACAGTACCTAATATGGATTTATTTAGTTCTTCATTTTTTTCTTTATTGTTCATTAACATTTTAATGCTTTTATAATATCCATCATAGTAAGCTTCCATATTGCTTAAAATATTTAATTTTGATTTTGTATGGCTTTGTTTTTCATTTAATACTTTAATTTCAATCTCTAAATTGCTTTTTTTATTATAATTGTCTTTGTTTAATGTTATTGTTTCATTTAGAGATTCTTTTATCAAAGATAAATGTAATTTAGTTTTTTCCTCATCTTTAATAATGTCACTAATAATTTCTTCTTTGACTTTATTATCTTCTTCTTCTTCTTTAATTTCTTTTGAAAGTTGTTCAATTCTTTCTTGATCATTTTTTATAAATGATTCCATAGTGCTTTTTGAACTATTGTGTTTATTTATTTCTTTGTGAAGCTCAAATAATTCATTTCTTTTGCTTTCAATTATTTTAACATATTTATCTATTTCACTTTTATATATTTCAATATCTTCATTAACGGACTTTGATTTTTCATTATGTAAATTTAAGTTTTCTATTAACTCTGATTTTTCAGAGTTAATTTTATCTAAGATGTTTTGTAATTCTAAATTTCGCTTGTCCAACTCTTCTATTTCTAAATTTACATTTTGGATATTTGATTTATATAAAAGTCTTTTTTCATTATGTACTTTACATAAACTTGAATAGCTTTCAAATTCTCTGTTTTTATCGTCCAACAATTTTTCAAATTCAGAGCATTTCTTTTGAAGTTCTATTATTTGATTTTTTTGAAATTTAATTGTTTCTTCTAAAGCATCCCTTTTTTTCTGTAGCTTTTCTTTTTCTTCAATGGAATGTTTTTTCTGGTTTTCTAATATTACAAGCTGTTCATCATGTTTTTCATATTCATGAACAAAATAATTAAGTTCACATTTTTTTAAATTATTTTTTAATTCAATATATTTATTGGCTGATTCACTTTGAACTTTTAATGGTTCAATACGTTCACTTAATTCATAAACTATATCTTCTACACGGTCTAAGTTTTCATTAGTTTTTTCAAGTTTTCTTTGAGCTTCTTCTTTTCTTGCTTTATATTTTACTATACCAGCAGCTTCTTCAAAAACCTGTCTTCTTGTTTCAGAATTTGGGCTTAAAATATCTTCAACACGACCTTGTCCTATAAACGAATAACCATCCCTACCAATTCCTGTATCCATGAAAAGTTCTTTAATATCTTTTAGCCTACACTGGTGTTTATTTATGTAATATTCACTTTCTCCAGTTCTATAAAGCTTTCTTTTTATTGCAACTTCTTTATATTCAACAGGCATGATTCCTGTTTCATTGTCAAATATTAAGTTAACTTCTGCATATCCTAATGGCATTCTTTTCTCAGTACCTGCAAAAATAATATCATCCATTTTACCACCACGTAGGGATTTTGCAGATTGTTCACCTAAAACCCATTTGATTGCATCAGATATATTGCTTTTGCCGCTTCCATTTGGACCTACAACAGCAGTTATCCCTTTTTCTACTACTATTTCAGTTTTATCTGCAAATGATTTAAAACCATTTGCATATATTCTTTTTAAATACATGCTGCCCCCTAATTTATTGCATCAATATAATAACTATAAATTTCACTTTTTAAGAAGCTTCCTATTTTTTCTTTATTATTTTTATTATCTTTATGAACAATAAATAATTCTATAATATTTTCATTGCTACAGTTTTCAAATGAAATATTTTTAATATTAAACAAATTTCTTAACTTAATTATATTTGATTTATTTTGTCCTGCAATATTACTTATAAATTTATTGTTTGTTGATATTTTAATTGATTTATTTTGTAAATCTTTATTGTTTAAAATATTTATAAGAGCATTTAAATAAATTTTTTCTTCTACTAATTGTCTGAATGCAGGATGAAAAGGACCTGCAACTACGTCTTCAGTCTCATTAATGGATTCTGTATTTTGAAGTCCAATACGAATTACATTTATATTATTTTTCATATACATGGAATAAATAAGAGCTGTTACATCAACAGCTTCTTGTAGTGATAATGGCTTATACATTCCACATTCATACATTAACTGTAATTCTGTGTCTTTAATAGTAAGTGTAGGATAAATTCTTACTATATCTGGTTTCATAGAAATAGATTCAAAACATGTTTCTATGTCATTTTCTTTTGTACTGCCGGGAAGACCTGGCATTATTTGATGTCCTAAAGTGAAATTAAACTGCTTAATAAGTTTACTTGCATTTATAGATTGTTGTTTTGTATGGCCTCTGTTTGATTTTTTTAATACTTCATCATTTAGACTTTGAATTCCAAGTTCTATAATGTCTACACCATACTTTTTTTGTAGGTTCAATATATTTTCATTTATTGCATCAGGTCTGGTTGACATTCTGATACTTTGAACCACACCCAAATCCTTATAGTGTTTTCCAACTTTCAATAATTCTTCTTGTAAATTCAAATCAATAGCAGTGAAACTTCCACCAAAAAAGGCAATTTCAGTATAAGTATTTTCATTTATTGTTTTTCTGTATTCTTCAACTATTTCTATTGCATATTGACTATTTACTTCTACTTCACCTTTACCTGTTATTTTTCTTTGATTACAGAAAACACAGTCATTAGGACAGCCAACATGGGGTACAAAAATTGGTATTATTTTCATTTTACTATTCATTAATCTGTCCTTCATATATCAATGCATTTTTAGCAGCATCCTGCTCAGCTAATTTCTTGCTTTTGCCAACTCCTGTTCCAACAGATTTTTTATTAAACATAACGCTAACATGAAACATTTTTTCGTGGTCAGGTCCTTCTTCTTTAGTAACTATATAACGGATTTTACAATTTTGGCATTTGCTTTGATAATATTCTTGAAGATATGATTTATAATCAGTGATAATTTTCCCTTTAACAGCCAGTTTTATATATTCAGTTAAATTTGCAAGCACAAATTTTTCTGCTTCTCTATATCCACCATCTATATAAATAGCTGCTATAATAGCTTCAACAGCATCTGCAAGTATTGATTTTCTTTCCCTTCCACCAGAAGTTTCTTCACCCTTTCCAAGTAGCAAGAAGTTTCCAACATTTAATTCTTTTGCAACTAAACTTAGCGTATCTTCACAAACTACTTGGGACCTTAACTTTGTAAGATCTCCTTCTGGATAATCAGGGTATTTATCAAATATATATCGACTAACTGTAATACTTAAAACTGCATCACCTAAAAACTCTAATCTTTCATTGTTTACTTTTGTATAGAGCTTATCTTCATTTGAATAAGAACTATGAGTCAGTGATTTTTCTAAAATTTCTATATTTTTAAATTTATAATTCACTATTATTTCGAACTTTTTCAATTCATCTAAATTTATTATCATATATCCTCCTAATATATTATAACTCTTTATTTAAACTATGAAATTACAATTGTAATTTCATAGAAGGAATAAAAAATTATAACTGTGATTTTTAAAAATAGGACGCAATTACCTGCGTCCCTAAATTTTACTCTTCATCTTCTTCTTCATCTTCGAAATTGTCGTAATTATATTCGCGAATATATTTTACTAAATCGCCTACAGTTACAATTCCTTCTATACTCTCATCATCAACTTCAATATCAAATTCATCTTCAATTGCCATAATTAAATCAAAAAATGTAATTGAATCAGCATCTAAATCTTCTGTAAATGATGATTTTATTGTGATATCTTCGACCTCAACACCTAATTTTTCTGAAATAAGAATTTTTAATTTTCCAAACATTTAAAATACCTCTTTTACCTTTTTACTATACTTTCTTCGATTAATTTAACTACATTGTTATCACAACATAATTTTGCTTGACGTATTGCATTTTTAATTGCAATTTCATTTGAACTTCCATGTGCTTTTATAACAGGAGCTTTAAGACCTAATAAAGGGGCTCCTCCTACTTCATTAAAATCAAACATAGCTTTTAAATTTTTAAGAGCTGGCATAGCTAATGCTGCACCTACTTTAGTTCTAAAACTTGAATTAAGTTCTTTTTTTAAAGCTTTCATAAGCTCAATAGCAGTTCCTTCTAATGTCTTTAATATCATATTACCTATAAAACCATCACATACTATTACATCAGCAGAACCTTGTAATATTTCTCTTGACTCAATATTACCACAGAAATTAATAGGTATTTTTGAGTTTTTTAAAAGTTCATATGTTTCTTTAGTTAATGTATCCCCTTTGCCTTCTTCTGTTCCTATATTTGCTAAGCATATTTTAGGAGA
Source organism: Bacillota bacterium (assembly GCA_029239575.1). GTDB lineage: Bacteria > Bacillota > Clostridia > Tissierellales > Sedimentibacteraceae > Sedimentibacter. The sequence continues at coordinate 16,322 of JARBUP010000004.1, read as the reverse complement.
ATCATTACCCATTACTTTTTGGGAGTAAATATTAGCCATAATTGTAAAGTCATATAAATAATCTGGCTTACAGTCCACATTTGCACCAGAATCTATTAGCAAAGAAAAACCTCCAACAATATTAGGTATCATTGTACAAATTGCTGGTCTTTCAATGCCTTCTATTCTACCTATAACTATTAAGCCGCCACTTAAAAGCGCTCCTGTGCTTCCTGCAGATACAATTGCATCAGCTTCTTTATTTTTTACTGCCTCTAGTGCTTTTACAAGTGAAGAATTTTTCTTTTTCTTAATTGCCATAACAGGTTTATCTTCATTTGTAATAACTTCTTCTGCATTTAAAATATCTATTTTTTTAGTATCAGTTGTATTTTTGTCCAATATTTTTTTAATTATTAATTCGTTGCCAGAAAGAATGACATTTACACCATATTCATCTCGAGCTTTAATACAACCTATAACTGTAGCCTCAGGTGCATTATCTCCACCCATAGCATCAACAATAATTTTCATATGTACACCCCTGTTTTTTTACTAACATAAAAAGTATAACTTACATATATTACGATTGCAATAAAAAAATAGTGCATAGGCACTATTTTTTTTACTACTGAAATTTCAGTATAAGTACTAATCTTACTCAACAACCATAACCGATTTGCCGTTATAATATCCGCATGCTCCACATATTCTGTGAGGAACTTTTGGTTCATGACATTGAGGACATTCAACAGTAGTTGGTAATGTCAATCTTGATTTAGCTGTTCTTCTTCTATCTCTTCTAGCTTTGGAAGTTTTTCTCTTAGGTACTGCCATTGTAACACCTCCTTAATCTTTTAACAGATCTTTTAGTTTATTAAAACGTGGATCTGTTAATTCATTTTCACATTTGCATTCTTCAAAGTTTAAATTAACTCCGCAGTTTGGGCATATGCCTTTACAATTTTCTTTGCAAACTGCCTTCATAGGCAATGACAAATAAATCATCTGCTTAATTACTTCATCTAATTTAACACATCCATCTTCATAAATCAATCTGATTTCATCAGTATCATTTGGCTCATCATTATCTTTGTTAGATACAACAACTGCTTCAAACTTTACATTATTTTTGTTATCAAATTTATCAAGGCATCTTGCACATTCTTCAGTATAATTATAAATAACAATAGCATTCAAAATAGTGCTGCCTTCTACTTTAAAAAATTCTCCATTAAAAATTACAGGATTATTTAGATGTGTCTTTTCTATAAACTCTTGATCATCTATAACAAATTCTTCGTTGATTTCCAATGAAATTTTGTCCGATGATAAAAATTTGCTTAAATTTATTAACATAATACCACCCTTTTTAATTGCAGAGTTAATTATATGAAAAAATAATAGTTTTGTCAAGCAATTTATTTTACACTTTATTATTTTGTTAAAGTTACAGTGTCTCTTGCTATCATTACTTCTTCATTTGTAGGGATTACAAATACTCTTACCTTTGAACCTTCTTTAGAAATCTCTACTTCTTTACCTCTTGTGTTGTTTTTTTCTTTATCTATTTCAATTCCTAAGAATTCTAATCCTTCACAGATTTGTTCTCTTGATGAACCAGAATTTTCTCCAAGACCTGCTGTAAATACTAATGTATCTACTCCGCCCATAGCTGCTGCATATGAACCGATATATTTTTTAACTGTATAAGCAAATTTATCTAATGCTAACTGAGCTCTATGGTTTCCTTCTTCAGCTGCTCCTTCGATATCTCTAAAGTCGCTCGAAACTCCTGAAATTCCTAAAACTCCAGACTTTTTATTCATTAAATTATCAATATCTTCAACAGATAAATTTTTCTTATTCATTAAGAAAGTAACTATAGCTGGGTCTATATCTCCACATCTTGTTCCCATTACTAATCCTTCAAGAGGAGTCATACCCATACTTGTATCAATTGATATTCCATCTTTTATAGCTGATAAACTTGCACCGTTTCCTAAGTGACAAGTAATTATTTTTGTTCCTTGTAAATCTTTACCTGTAATTGCTGCTACTCTTTCAGTTACATATTTATGTGATGTTCCGTGGAAACCGTATCTTCTGATACCAAGTTCTTTATATAATTCATATGGTAATGGATAAATATAAGAAACTTCAGGCATAGTTTGGTGGAACGCTGTATCAAATACTCCAACCATTGGTACATTTGGCAATAATTCCTTACAAGCTTCAATACCAATTATGTTTGGTGGGTTGTGAAGTGGTGCTAAGTCTATGCAATCTTTCATAGCATTAACTACTTCATCAGTTATTTTTACAGAACCTGCAAATTTTTCTCCGCCGTGAACAACTCTGTGTCCTATTGCATCAATTTCTTCTAAAGATTTTACAGCTCCGCAAGTTGGATCTACTAATGTTTTTAAAACTAAGTTTATTGCATCTTTATGATCTTTTAAAGGTTGTTCAAATTTAACTTTATCAATGCCTTCTCTTTCATGCTTTAAAACACTGCCTTCAATTCCTATTCTTTCTACTAAACCTTTTGCTAAAACACTTTCATCATTCATATTTATTAATTGGTATTTTAATGATGAACTGCCACAGTTAATTACTAATACATTCATATTTTTTCCTCCAATAGTTTATAATTTTTATATAAAATCAATTATTGTGATTTTATTTGTTATGTAATTTTTTTAATACAATTTTTGTTTCTTATTAAGTCAATTTTACTATTCTTTCAAATTTTTTATTATTTAATACTACTATATCACAATTTGATATGTGAAAATCCCATATATTATTGTCATCAGCGATTTTATAATAAAGTAAAATACTTTGAATTACTCCGAAATGAGATACAATTAAAGAATTATCTTCAATATTATCTAAAAAATAACATATTCTGTTAATAATATCATCATATCCTTCACCGTTTGGAAATTTATATTTATGCTTTAAATTTATCCAATTATCAGTTTCAGATTTATTTTGTAAGACCATTTCATCCCATGTTTTATTTTCAAATTCGCCAAAATTAACTTCTTTCAAACAGATATTAGTTTTAATGCCTACACCTTTAATTTCAGATACTTCTTTAGCGGTCTCAAATGCTCTTTTTAAAGGACTTGAATATATATTTGATATATTTACTCCTTCAAAAAACAACGCAGCTTTTTTAGCTTGTTTTTTGCCTAAGGGTGACAACTCAACATCTGTTATTCCACAATATCTTTTGTTTAAGTTTGCTGTTGATTCACCATGTCTTAATAAATATAACATATATTAACCCATTAACCCTTCTAAGAAAAGAATTGCTATCATAAATATAACTTGCGTTATTTCAGTTATAAAACCACATGTATCACCTGTCATGCCTCCGATTTTATTTTCAATCCATTTAGAAATTGAAAATGCAAAAATTAGTGTTACAAAAGAAGACATCAACATAATAATACGATTAGGTGCTATTAAGCAAGCACAAATTAAAATAATTATGTTTGTGATTACTACTTTAGTATTCATAGATTCAATAAATGCAGTTCCCATTCCAGGCCTGTGTTTTGCATATTTTTTTTTCCATGAACCAACAACTACAGAACACCTACCTACAATTGGCATTAAAAAACATCCAAACATGTCAATGTATGAAAATAAAACAAATTGAGAAAGAACTATAAATATAAGACATAGAACTCCAAATGCTCCAATATGAGAATCACTCATTATTTCAAAAATTCTATCCCCTGTTCTTCCTGAAAACAATCCATCTGTTGCATCAGCTGCACCATCTAAATGAATTCCACCGGTAATTATGACATAACTTATTGTTAAAATCAAACCTTTTACTAAATTAAATTCAAATATATTAGAAATTGAACTAATAAAAAGTAAAATAATACCGATAACAGCACCCATAAGAGAATAAAGATTTAATGATTTCTTAAAATTTTCTTCATTATAGCTAATTCTTTTTCCTAATGGAATCCTCGTAAAAAATGAAATTAAAACTAAAAATCCGCTGGCCATTTTACCATTTCTCCTTTATGCTTTAGTTTAATTGGCATACCGGAGAAAATAAAATACATAAAGTCAGATTTGTTTCCAATAAGGGTATTCATTCTACCACTCATATCCCTGAAATAATTACCCATGTAATAAGAGGGAACAACACCCATACCAGTTTCATTTGAAACTATTATTAATTTTTTGCTATTTTCATTGCAAATATTAATAAGTGTTAATACATTTTCAGAAATCTTTTGTTCAAGTAAATTAACTTTTGAAATATTACAGCTATCAAAATCAAGATTTGAATCAAACATGAAATTACCAATCATTGTTGTAATACAGTCAATTAAAATTACATCTGATTCTATAAATTCATTTTGATTTATCAGAGATTCAAAATTATTATACATTTCTAAAGTCTTCCATGAATTAGGACGTTGTTCTTTATGTTTTTTTACTCTATCCGCCATTGCTTGGTCTGTTACAACAGCTGTTGCTATGTATAAAACTTTATTTCCGTATTCTTTTGCTTTATTTTCTGCAAAAGTACTTTTTCCACTTCTTGAACCGCCTATTACAAATGTTACGCTCATATGCATCTCTCAATTTTAAATTTTGTAAAAATAATAATTAACCCTAAATATTATAACATTAATATTTTAAAAATCAATTAAAATTGAAAAGAAATATAATATATATTTTAATATAAATTTGTATCTTAATATTATATTATGCTTATTATTCCCAAATTACATATATGTCATTCTATAACATACCGAAATTTAACTTATGGGTTATAATAATAGTAAAAAAAAACTCCCATTTTTAAATGGGAGTTTGACAAATGTTATTAAGCTGTAACTATTAGTTTTTCTGTTATATACATGATAATATCAACAGAAAATTTATTTTCATTATGATTGATATTTAAAGTTCCGTCATATTTATCTATAACATTTTGAATATTATTTAATCCTATACCGTGATTTGCTTTATCTTCTTTAGTAGTTATAATTTTACTATTATCATATAAAACATTTCCGTCAAATGTATTTTCAATATGAATAAATAATATATTTGTTTTGTATATCATTGAAATATCTATTTTTTTATCACCATTATATTTACTTGAAGCTCTTATGGAATTATCAAGCAAATTGCATAACACTACTACCATATCAAAAGAATCAACACTTAATTCAGTAGGTATTTTTAATTCTAAGGATACAGAAATTCCTTTTGATTCAGCTTCTAAAAGTTTATAATTTAATATACTATCAATGTTAATATTTCCAGATTGTGCATATTCTCTATCACCATAAGATAAATCAATTATTTGTGATATATAGTTTATCGCATCAACTTTTTCATTGTTTTTTATATAAGTACTTATGGCAAACAAATGGTTCTTTATATCATGTCTAATAGAACTTACATTTTTCGCGGAGTTTTCCATTAAATTTAATTGATTTTCATAATAATTATTTTGTTCTTTTATTAATATATTTTCAATTCTTTCTTCATAAGATTTATTTAATGCATCATATAAATAGAAAGTTATTATATTAATAAATAATAATATGGAAATACTTATTAAAATATGAGTTGGTTTAATATCAATATATAATAAAAGTAAAAAGCAAATTACTAATGTACCTAATGGGATTGCAAATATAGAGACCCAATAAATATTAGATATAAATATATTTTTTTTAACATTTTTAAAGTTATCCATAACAAGCATTACTAAATAAGACAAAATTCTTTGCAAAATAACTCCTGAAATTGAAGATAAATTTTTACCAGAAGTAAAAGAATAACTTGTTAAGGCTGCTACAAATATTTCTACTAATACAAGTAATATAAAAATTAATATTGGAGATAATATCCGTTTTTTTAATGATGATTTGTAATTTAATGTTAATAAAAATAATGAAATAATATTAAATAACAATGTAACAATAGGTAATTTAACAAATAAATGTATATATGTTACTATTAATCCATAAAACACATATGATAAAAATTCTATTTTTTTATTAATATCATTTCTATCAAAAAAAATACACATAAATCTAAATAATATATATGTGTGAATTATATTGCCAACTGTAAATATATAATCGTATGCTGTTAAATTCATGATCCACTCTCGTCCCTAATTAATTTCATTTGAATTTCTCTAATTTCTTTTCTTTTCGATTGACTTATAGGTAATATCTTATTATTAAACATAGTTAATTTATCATATTCAAATTTAATAACATAATCGTAATTAACTAAATATGATTTATGAATGTTTAAAAAATTAAATTGTTTAACTTTTTCAAAAACAGAATCTAAATTTTCATAAAAGCTGTTAATTCCAGTTTTTGTAATTATATTTACTTTCCTATAATTACTTTCGAAATATAAAATATCTTTTATATTTACTTTATAAGTTTCAAAACCAATTTTATAATTAAAAAATTTATTATTTTTTTGCATCAGTTTTAAAACAACATTCATTACATCAGAAATTTTTTCATACGTAATTGGCTTTATTATGAAATCAAGAGGTCTTATTTTGAATAGCTGCATTGCATAACTTTCCTTTGCCGATATATATACAATTTGTATACTAACATCAGGCATTACTTCTCTTATTTTTTTTCCAACTTCAACGCCATTCATTATACTTAATTCAATATCTAAAAAAATAAGATCATAGTAATTATTATTTGAAATATAATTGCAAAGTTCCTCTCCTGAATAAAAAACATCAATTTCTATTTCTTGATTTGTTGTTTGTCCTATTTTTATTAATATTTTCTCTAATTCTGCACATATGGACTTTACGTCATCGCAGATTGCTATTTTAAGCATTTAATCAGCATCCCTTTGTGTAATAAATTTCGTCATTATTATATCATAAACTTTTGAAATTAAAAGACATATTTTTAATACAATCTATACATTATTTTACAACCATTTAATAAAAATGTAATAAAAAAAACAGGAATAAATAATTATAAATTATTTATTCCTGTTTTTTTGCTACATTTATTAGTTTTTAATTTCCGTTTATTTCATTTAAAAAAATGAAATCTTTTAAATCCTATCCCCCGATATTATTCCAATACTTTTATTTTACTATTATAATATATATATATATTTAATTTTTATAGTACTTTTTTTGCATATTAATGTAACAACAAAACTATTGTATCATAAAAACAAATTTGTGCAGAGTTTTGTAAAAAATAACATACGCTGTTGTATAAATTTACAATTTATTTTTCGAACAATAATTTATTTTTTTAAAAAAATTATTAATTGACAAAAAAATATATTATAACTACAATTGTATACATGAATTTAATAAAGAGGTGTTAAATGGAAATTACAGGTATTGTCTCTGAATACAATCCCTTTCACAAAGGACATGAATACCAATTAAAGAAAGCACGTGAACTTTCAAACTGCCATGCAGTAGCTGTTGTAATGAGTGGAAATTTTGTTCAGCGAGGGGAACCAGCTATTATGGATAAATATAAGCGTGCTACAACTGCAATTTATGGTGGAGCTGACATAGTAATTGAACTACCCATGCCTTTTTCATGTCAAAATGCAGAAATGTTTTCGTTATCAGCTATAACTGAATTAAAAAAATTAAAGATCAATAATTTAAGTTTTGGGTGTGAAAATGATGATGTAAAAATTCTTAAAGAAATTGCATCAGCGCAACTTTATAATAAAAATTACAGTACTATTTTAAAAGAAGAAATATCAAAAGGAATTTCATATCCATCGGCTGTATCAAATGCAGTTATTAAAATATTAGAAAAAGATATATCAAATAATGCTCAATTAAAAATAGAGGAAATAATTAAATCTCCAAACAATGTCCTTGCTATAGAATATATTAAAAGTGCAATAAAATTAAATTTGAACTGCAATTTCATACCTGTAAAAAGGATTGGCAAAGGTCATAATGAAATGGATTTAACAGGAGTTTATGACAGTGCGACAGCTATTAGAAAAAGTATTTTAAATGATAATATAATTCCTCCTTCATTGACTGATAAAAGTATTGAAATGTTAAATGATTTTTATTATGAACATCTAAGTTATAATTCTCTAAATTTTTATTTAAATTATATTTATTATAAAGCACTTGATTTAGGTGTTGAAGGATTAAAAGAAATATTTGAAGTGTCAGAAGGATTAAACAATAAAATATATGCGAACCTTTTTAAATTTAATAATGTGGATGATTTTATAATGTCTTTAAAATCAAAACGCTACACTTATTCAAAATTAAGGCGAATACTGCTTAATATACTTCTTGGAATAACAAAAGAAAATATACAATACTTCATGAATTATAACGACATAAATTATAATTATGTAAAGGTATTAGCATTTAATGATGTAGGTAGAGAAATAATTAAACAATTAAAAAATGATGGAATAAATGTTATTGTAAGATATTCGGATTATAAAAAATATAATGTACCACTACATAGATTCTCATTAACAGATAAAACAACAAATATTTATTATCTACCACTAAAAATAAGAAAAACAAATGAAGAATATACAAAAAATGCAGTTTATATAAACAAATAAAATCATAATTGTCCCCTTAAAACAATAATATATAATATATGTCTTGGGGGCTTTTTATATGGTGGGTAAAGTAAGAAGAAATATAATACCAATTTTAATTTTATTAATAATATTTGTTTTTATAATTCAGCCGACAGTTGTTTCTGACGGCGTTTTTAAAGGCTTAAAAATTTGGATAAACAATATAGTACCATATTTATTTCCTATGTCTGTTTTATCTAATATTTTGTTGCAATATAATTTTATGTACAGTCTCTTGCAATATTTTTCATTTATATCGGAAAAAATATTTAAAAGTAAATTTGCTGTAATACCCTATAGTATAAGTTTTATTTCTGGATATCCATCAGGTGCAATAGCAACTAACATCATGGCAGAAAATAAAAAGATAAGCGTTGACGAGGCTAATAAAATATTAGCATTTGCAAATCTATGTAGCTTTCAATTCATAGCTGGTGCAGTATCTCATTCAATGTTAGGTGAATATAGTTTATACACTTATATTGCAATCCCCCACTATTTAGGTGCTATAATTTTAAGTTCTCTATATAAAAAAAATAATCAAAATTTAACTTCTCGTATTATAAATCATAACAAAAATAACTTTAATGAAGTTTTTAGTTCTTCGATTTATAAATCTGTACAAAGTATATTGTCCGTAGGAAGTGTAATTGTAATATTTTCAGTTTTTTCACAATTTATAATAAACATGTTAAACTCAAGTGAAGTATTTTTGTCTTTTAATTCAAATATAAAAAATATAATTTTTTCACTTATTATAGGATCATTAGAAATGACAAATGGATGCAGTATAATAGCATCATCCACTGTCCCTTATGAAATTAAACTTGTTATAATAAATTTTTTAATAAGTTTTTCAGGTATGTCCATAATTTTTCAAACCATTGCAGTAAGCACTGAATTTAATTTAAAGCTTTCAACTTATTTAAAATCGAAATTTTTGCTTGGAGTAATTTCATCTATAATTTGTATTATAATGCTAAACACTTTTTGAATGTTATATTGATATATTGATATTATTGGAAAAAAAAGATATAATAACTAATATTTAAACAATAATAATTTGATTATAGATATATGTTATATCAAATTATTAATTACAGGAGACTCAATGATAAATGTAACTTTAATAGGAACTGGAGGCATGATTCCAACTCCAAATCGTTTTTTATCATCATGCTTAATTGAATATAACGGAAAATCCGTGCTTATAGATTGCGGTGAAGGTACTCAAATTTCACTTAGCAAGGGAAAAATAAGTATGAACAAAATAGATGCAATATTAATAACTCATTGCCATGCAGATCATGTAACAGGACTTCCTGGACTTTTGCTAACTGTTGGTAATTCTATGCGTACTGAACCAGTATATATAATTGTACCAAAAGGATTTGCTAATATAATCAACAGTCTTTTAATTGTATGTGGATTTCTGCCATATGAAGTAAGAATTGTAGAAATATCAGAAAATAAACAGCAACAATTTGAATTTATTGGATTAAATATTACTTCATTCCCTTTAAGGCATCATATAAGCTGTCTCGGATATTCATTTGAACTAATACTTAAACCACGATTCTTACCAGAAAAAGCTGAAAAATTAAATATTCCACTTAATTTATGGAAAATTCTTCACAACGGGAATAGCGTAACTCATGAAAATTCTATGTATACACCGGATATGGTTTTAGGTAAAAGTCGTAAGCCTATTAAAATTTCATTTGCTACTGATACAAGGCCAGTGAAAAGCATAAATGAAGCTGTAGCAAATTCTGATTTATTTATATGCGAAGGTATGTATGGGGATGATGAGCTATATGATAATGCTGTTGAAAAAAAACATATGCTATTTTCAGAAGCAGCTTTAATTGCAAAAGATAGTAACGTAAAAGAATTGTGGCTAACACATTATAGTCCATCTTTGGTAAATCCAGAGCAATTCTTAGAACAAGCTAAAAAAATATTTCCTAACACAGTTGCTGGTTATGATTTAATGACTAAGAAAATAATTCCGGAATCAGAAGAAGAATAATATTTCGTCACCTAATGGGGGCGCCAACTTGATGATGACAATGTATCATTTTTAATTTTGTCATGCTGAGCGATAGCGAAGAATCTTATTATTTCAATATTTAAAAGATTCTTCACTGCGTTCAGAATGAAATTTTAGTTGTTCGTCAATAGTCTATATTCCCCTAATGGGCACGTTTTGATTGCCGATTAAATTTAAATTAATATATACAATTATGTAAAACTGAACTTTAATTTTTTATTAATTCAAATCTATCATAACAATTACCATCTAAATCTTTCCACAGAAACTCACCGTTTTCATATAACATATACCCGTTTACACTTCCTGCTTTTGGAATGGAAATAGAACCTGGGTTTAAATAAATATAATTTTCGTGCTTTGTTAGTTTTGGAATATGCGTATGTCCATTTAAAAGTATGTCACCTTTTTTTAATAAAGGTGTATTTTCTTCATTAAATTTATGACCATGTGTTGCAAAGATCATATGTCCATTTAAATATAAAATACAATACTCAGCCATTATTGGGAAATTTAAAACCATTTGATCAACTTCTGTATCACAGTTTCCTCGAACGCAAAGTAAATCACAACTTATATCATTTAACATTTCAATAACTTGTTTTGGATTATAATCTTTTGGCAAATCATTTCTTGGTCCGTGATATAAAATATCACCAAGTAATAATAATTTTTCAGCTTTTTCATTTTTAAATGCATTTATCATTTTTTCACAATAATAAGCAGAACCGTGAATGTCAGATGCAATCATTAATTTCATGTTATCCCTCCCTAGTATTAAATAATCTTAATTTTCTCTATTAATTTTTATATCAATAATATAACCAACTATAGTTCCAAATAAATATGATGCTAAATCACTATAAAGGAAACCATATCCTAAAATTAACCCACCTAGTGTTGTTTTTCTAATAGCATCAATCCAATTGCTATGATATAACTGGCTTAATTCAATTACAAAACAAAATAATAATCCAATAAATGCAGATTTCTTTTTTGACCAATTGACGAATAACATCCTAATTAAGAAATATATCATTAAAGCCCACAAAGAATCTCCCAAAAACAAATCGATAAAATCTGGTATATAAGCATTTAATCTTCTCGATAACAGACCAAGACACATAACAATAAGTACCATTTTTAAATAAGATAAGTTTCTGCAATTTGTTAATTTGTTCATATTATTTTCCTTATAATATATTATTATTTAAAATGCTTATTTATTGATTGTATATAATTTAAATTCTTCAGTATTTGCTTCATAATAATTCTTATTTACTATAAATACCATTTCATCATTATAATTTAAAATTAATAATTCTTCCGAGTTTCTGACTGTATCCATTACTTTTTCCAAGCATTCAGATTCAACTTTGATTTTTTCTTCATAATGCATTCCGTCATAAAAATCTTTCAGCTCTTGACTCAAGTCAACCTTTAAATTATCTGCCCATCTTAATGGTGTATCTAACTCAATAAAAGAATTTTCTATAATTTTCATTGACAATTTATGAAATTCGTCTTTGTATTCGTCTAACAATGTTTTTTTATTTTCCAACTGTATACCTCCCATAATTTGATGTGTTTTATTATAATGTAAAAAAATTTAAAAAACAATATGCAATTATGAGAAAATTAATAGTCATTAAAATTTATAAAAAACTACCTCCTAAGAGATAGCCTTCATATAATTATTTTATTATTTATTTTTACTCTTGCTTTTTAATCTTTTTAAACGGAAGAAATCTTCTCTTTCTTTTTCTTCTAAAACTTCTTGGATATATTTCACTTGTTGTTTGTATTTTGGTATTTGAATATGTTGTAACGCATTTGTTCTCTTTTGAGTTTTTTCTATTTCTTTTGCTAATTTAAATATAGAGTTTTCTACTTCTGAAAGTTCATATACTTTATATTTTACTTCATTAAATTTTTGCCTTGCTTCATCGAGAGATGCAGATGTATTGTAAAAGCCATAAGTTGGAGCTATTTGTTCTTTCTCATATTTTAAATGAGGTATATCAACTCCCATAACACTTTTTAACAACACACCAAAATTTTCATTTATTGGAACGCTGTATGATATATCCTCTACATTTTTAACGCCCAGGGTTATATTAGCCTTTTGTAATGCTTCATAAGCATCCGTTATAACATTATAAATTTCATTATGCATATTCCTCGCTTTTTCCACATACTCCATCATTTCTTTTATTAAAACATTACGTTTTTTATCTAAGAGTTCATACCCTTTTTTAGAAAGTTCAAGTGAAGATTTTGATTTTATTAAATTTGACTTTGTAGGGGCAACTAAAACTGCCATGCTATCTCTCCCTATAAACTACATAATATTTATTAATTGTTTCAGATTTCATACGATCAAGTTCAGTAACTGGAAGCAAAGATAAAACATACCAACCTAAATTTAATGTTTCTTCTATATTTCTGTTTTCATTTTTACCTTGGCTTATGAATTTTGTTTCAAACTCTCTCCCAAATTTTAAATAAATTTTGTCTATTTCACTTAAATCATCTTCACCTATTATTTGCGCTAAACTTCTTACATCCTGAACTTTTGAATATGCAGCAAATATTTGGCTCGATAAATCAGCGTGGTCTTCCCTTGTATATTCTTTTCCTATGCCATCTTTCATTAAACGCGAAAGTGATGGAAGAATATCTATTGGAGGATAAATGCTCTTTTGATTTAATTCTCTGTTTAAAACTATTTGTCCTTCTGTAATAAATCCAGTTAAATCTGGAATTGGATGAGTTATATCATCATTAGGCATAGTTAAAATTGGTATTAATGTAATAGATCCTTCTGAATCTTTTAACATACCTGCTCTTTCATATATGGTTGAAAGGTCAGAATATAAATATCCTGGATACCCCTTACGGGATGGAACTTCTTCTTTAGCCGAAGAAATTTCTCTTAAAGCTTCTGCATAGCTTGTCATATCAGTTATAATTACTAAAACATGCATATCATGTTTAAATGCTAAATATTCTGCTGCAGTTAATGCACATCTTGGAGTAGAAATTCTTTCTATAATCGGTGCATCTGCGGTGTTTATGTACATTACAACATGGTCTAAAACTCCAGCTTTTTCAAAACTTCTTTTAAAAAAATCCGCATCATCATGTCTTACACCCATTGCTCCAAAAACAACAGCAAAATTTTCACTTGTTGCACCTTTTATTTTTGCCTGTTTTACAATTTGAGCAGCTAAATCATTGTGAGCAATACCATTACCTGAAAATATAGGAAGCTTTTGTCCTCTGATTAATGTCATTAAAGCATCTATTGCAGAAATTCCTGTTTGAATAAAGTTTCTTGGATATCTTCTTGCAACAGGATTAATAGGTCTTCCGTTTATATTTTGTCTGTAAGATGATACTACTTGATATGCTCCATCAATAGGTGCTCCTACCCCATTGAATGTTCTTCCTAATATTTCTTTAGATAAAGGGATAGTTAAAGGTTCTCCAGTAAATTTAACTGATGCATTATTAGTTGAAATTCCTGCTGTTCCTTCAAATACTTGTACTATAACTTTATCATCTTCTATTTTTATAATTTTACCTTTTCTTAATTCTTTATTGTCTATTTTAATATTTACTGTTTCACCATAGGCAGCTCCTTCTATGCCAGAAAGAACTATTAAAGGTCCTTCTATTTTTTGTAATTTATAATATTCTTTTTTCATATTCAGAGCTCCCTATTCATATTTCTGTCTTAAATCACTTAATGTATCAATAATTTTGTTTTTTAAATCATCTAACAAATTTATTTTATCGTTTGGAATGTCATACTTCATTTTTAAAATGGCTTGAAAAATATCCAAACTTCTTATGGTGGAAATTGGAATATCCATTTTAACGCACAATAAAGCATTATCATAAAATGCGTCAATAACTTTTAGCATTTTATATTGTTTATCAAGATTAACATATGTATCTTCAGGATGAAGTGCATTTTGCTGTAAAAATCCTTTTTTAATAATTCTTGCAGTTTCCATAACAAGAGATTGATCATTTGGCAATACATCTTCACCAACAAGCTGAACTATTTCATTTAACTTTTCTTCTTCCTGTAAAAGTTTAATCATTTTATTTCTAAGTGAAATCATATCCGGGGCAACATTTTCTGAATACCAATCTTCTAACATAGAAACATATCCTGAGTAACTTGTTAAATAATTTATAGCAGGAAAATGTCGTGCATGAGCAAGTTTTTTGTCCAAAGCTAAAAATGCAGTAACAAATCTTTTTGTGTTTTCTGTAACAGGCTCTGAAAAATCTCCACCTGCGGGGGAAACTGCTCCAATAATTGTTACTGATGCTTCTTTTCCGTTAAGAGTTGTAACACAACCTGCACGCTCATAAAATTCTGCTAATCTTGACGGCAAATATGCAGGGTATCCTTCTTCTGCAGGCATTTCCTCAAGACGTCCTGAAATTTCTCTTAATGCTTCTGCCCAACGAGAAGTTGAATCTGCCATTATAGCAACATTGTAACCCATGTCCCTATAATATTCTGCTAATGTAATTCCAGTGTATATACTGGCTTCACGGGCTGCAACTGGCATATTTGATGTATTTGCAATCAAAATAGTTCTTTCCATTAAAGGCCTTCCGCTCCTTGGGTCTATTAAAGCTGGAAATTCTTCTAATACATCCGTCATTTCATTACCACGTTCGCCACAACCAACATATACAATTATATCTGCATCACTCCACTTTGCTAATTGGTGTTGTGTAACAGTTTTACCAGTTCCAAATCCTCCAGGAAGTCCAACAGTACCTCCTTTGGCGATAGGATAAAAACTATCTATTACCCTTTGTCCTGTAACTAAAGGTTTATAAATGGGTAGTCTTTTCTGTATAGGTCTTTGTTTACGAACAGGCCATTTAGAACAAAGAGTTAAATTTATTTCAGTTGCATTATCTTTTTCTAATATAACTACAGTATCATTTAATTTATAATAACCACTAATCTTAACTTCTTTTACTACACCACTTATATTATATGGTACCATTAATTTATGAAGTATACTTTCAGTTTCCTGTATAGTTCCATAAATGTCCCCTGCTTTTAACTTATCTCCAATCTTAACTAAAATTTTTACATCCCATTCTATTTCTTCATCAAGGGATAAAAGTCCAATACCTTCAGGTATAAAATCTTTAGATATGCTTTGTATTTTTGTTAATGGTCTTTGAATACCGTCAAATATATTACCAATTATACCAGGTCCTAATGTTACAGATAAAGGTGAGCCTGTTGAATATATTTTTTCTCCAGCTTTTAAGCCTTCTGTTTCTTCATAAACTTGAACAGTTGCTTTATCTAAATTAATTGATACAACTTCACCAATTAATTTTTGTTTACCAACTGTAACCATTTCATTTACTTTAAAAGATCCCATATTAGTACCTTTAACAACAGGCCCATTTATTAAGCTTACAATTCCTTCTATTATATCATTAGCCAATTTATTCACCTGCCTCTAATGCTTCAAATAATGTTTGCATTATATATGTTTCATTTTCTTCTAAAACAGAATCAATTGTAGTATCGAACCTTAAATTATGTTCTGGAATTTCTAAAATAATTCCTCCTAAAAATTCCATTGTT
>JARBUP010000154.1 GCA_029239575.1 Bacillota bacterium | reverse complement strand
TTTAACATACGTTGTTCTGTTCTGCAAATACAAGGTGATACTGTTATCTTATCCTGTGTTTCAACTAATTTTATAGCCTCTTCATAAGCCATTATTTCTAAATTCGAATCTACTGATTCTCCTATTGGGATTGAGCGAATTTGTGGCACCTTTTTCCACACGTCAGTGTTAACCCAGTATGGCATGTATTCATCAACATCTCTGACAAGCTCAGGGGTTAGTTTATTAACTTGGAATTCCCAAATTCCTACTATAAATTGCAATGCAGTATATTTTGGAGGACTATCTTTGTAATGAGTACCATATATAAGACCTTTTTTCTCCATATTATTTAAACGTATAGCAGCTTCCTCCACGGAAATTTTAGCACGATGAGCGATCACGTGAGGCTCTTCTGCAATCAGAGATAGCGATAATGCAAGTTCAGCATCATCAGGAGTAAACAATCGTTTCAATATACGTATTTCCACTCCACTATTAGTCTCTGGGAAACCACCTGGTAAATTGTCTAAATGTTTTGCTAACTTGTGATATAAATCATATAAATCATTTTCCATTATTTCTTCCTACTCAACTTCTTTTATTATGAAATTGAAATTTCCTTTACTTCAAGCTCTGTTCCAGTGTACAGCTCAGTATCTGAATTTCCACATAATGGACAACAAAGTTTATCTTTTGCATGCCATTCAAAATAAAAAATATTTTCACAACTGTGACAAATTGCAGAAACAGGTACTCTCTCGAACTTTATTTTCGCTCCATTTGCTATTGTTCCAATACTTAAATAATCCCAATATTTTTGGGTTACTTCTTCAACGAAATCTCTCAAATCCCCAACTTTGAGACAAACCTCCACTATTTTTTTAGCTTGATTCTTTTCCGCAGATTTTAATGCTATATCTAAAATTTTTTGTGTTAAAGGTAATTCGTGGATAAGACAGACCTCCTTTTCAAATCAGTCGGGACTTATAATCATCAATTTGCTCAGAAAGCCAGTCACTCCATTCAGTAATTCCTTCCATTGTTTTGGAAGAAACTTCAAATAGCTTCATTTTAGGATTTACTAATGCAGCACGGTTTTTTAGAGCTTCAAAATCAAAATCAAACATTTTTACGCAATCAATTTTATTTATAATCAATGCGTCACAAACTTGAAACATAAGCGGATATTTGAGAATCTTATCATCACCTTCTGGCACGCTGAGTATCATGACCTTTAAATTTGCACCAGTATCAAATTCTGCTGGGCAAACAAGATTTCCTACATTTTCAATAAATAATAAATCAAAATCACTTATGTTAATGGTATCAATAGCAGATTTTATCATAAAAGCATCAAGGTGGCAGTCGCCACCAGTATGTATTTGAACAGCGTGACCACCGTTCTGCACTATTTTTTCCGAATCAACCATGGAGTCTATATCTCCTTCAATTACACTAATTCGGTATTTATGTTGTAAAACTTTAAGTGTTGCAATAATTAAACTTGTTTTCCCTGCTCCCGGTGATGACATTATATTAAGCATAAAGACATTTTCTCTTGCCAATTTTGCTCGAAGAAATTCTGCATCATTATCGTTATCTTTAAGTATGCTTTCTTTTATATTTATAAGTTTTATATCTGACATTAATTCACCTCATTATTCAAATAGCGCGTAAGCTTTAGCATATTTTAATATTGTTTTTTAAATCAATCATCCAAATTAAAACATCCAATGCCTATAAGTCCCGGTCCTGTATGAACACCAAGAGCAGGAGAAATTTGTCCTTCCATATATATTGTTGCTTTTTCTATATATGGCTGCATTTTTTCTCTGATTTTATCAGCTTCTTCTTGGGCAAATCCATGACAAATGGCAAGATAATAGTTTTTCTTATCCTTTATTTCATCCTGTACTATTTCTATGAGCTTATTAATACTTTGTTTTCTTCCTCGTACTTTTTCTACTGTATAATAAACTCCATCTTTGTCACAAGTTATGATTGGTTTAACTTGAAGAACGCTTCCAATCATTCCTTCGACACGCCCTAACCTTCCGCCTTTTACAAGATAATGTAACGTTTGTAAACTAAAGTATATATTTGAAATTTCAATTTTATTTTCTACTTTCTTAACTATTTCTTCAAAGTTTAAATTTTTTTCAAGTAATTGTGCTGCATATATGGACAGAAAACCAGAACCAAGCCCTATATTTTTTGTATCTATAACTTTTGTTTTGATATTTTTAAAATCCTCACAAACCATTTCAATTGCTTTGCATGTTCCGCTCAATCCAGAAGATATAACGGGAATAATTATTTGATTATATCCGTCTGCTATTATTCTATTTATTGTCTCATGCATTTCACCAATAGTTGGCAAACTTGTATGTGGTATTTCATTTTGTAAATTTTCATATACTTCTTCCGGTGTAATATCAACTCTGTCACGATAAGATTTGTCTTTATAATTTATACTAAGTGCCATCTCATAAATATGAAATCTTTCCAATAAATTTCGAGGTACATCTGAGCAAGAATCTGTCAGTATTGCAATTTTATTTTCATTCATGATATTCTCCTTTTGATTTGGCGGAATTTATATTCTTTTAATTTTTGTTTCTATGATTTTTTCAGTTAAAAGTTTATTAGATAATGCTGAAGTAATAGAAGAAATAGCAAGCTTTTCATATTTTATTTCTCTTTTCTCCAATACATACGGACTATCTTTTTCCAAAATTGGAACAAAAACTTTTCGCATAGATTCTTCAAATGCTTCACAAAAAGAATCGTAAGCTGTTTTTTCATTTCCTTGCAAAGCAATCTGCAATTGAATTCCATCTTTAATTTTTGTGATTGGGAGTATCTGTTTAAGTATTGTAATTATTATAACATATGCAATATGAATCTTTTCATACTTCTTCTTAACTGGTTTAGGCATCATCCCCCATTTTACATAATTGTTCACCATGCTTTTAGTAATAAGCTTTTCATCTCCTATTTGCATAAAGGATATTTCATCAGTTACAATTTGTAACATCTGGTCACTATAGATTGCAAAATCCGGTAAATCATCCCACAAAGTGAGTTTTACTTCGCTCATTGTCTTGCTGTATTCATATAATTCTAAATTATTTATCATCAGTTCCACCTTTTCCAATAACGACTATATGTAGTTATAATAACTACTTAAATCATAGCTCAAATGTATTCTTATGTCAAGTATGAAAGTAAAAAAATTT
Source organism: Bacillota bacterium (assembly GCA_029239575.1). Lineage (GTDB taxonomy): Bacteria > Bacillota > Clostridia > Tissierellales > Sedimentibacteraceae > Sedimentibacter. The sequence continues at coordinate 3,571 of JARBUP010000154.1, read as the reverse complement.
CGACAAAAATTATTAAATTAAGAAATTTAATTTTTAAAACATTGGATTGTAAAACTAAAAAAAGAGTTACTATAAAAGTAACTCCCAGCTTGATGACAAAGTATTTTTTGTCATCCTGAGCGACAGCGAAGGATCTTGTTATTTCAATAATAAATAGATTCTTCACGACCTTCAGAATGACACTTTATGGGTTTATCAATAGTATTAGAGCTCTATAAAAGTAACTCCTAAAATTTTGTACTAAATTATATTTTATTGTCTTCCTTTGTTTTGCATGTAAGATCATATGTTTGAAGAGTTGTTATACTTGGATTTTTACCACATACAGGGCAGTTTGGATTTTTTTCTAAATTAACATTCATAAAATCAAAATCTATTGCATCAAACATAAGTATTTTATTTTTTAATGTTATTCCTATTTTTGCAATTATTTTTATAACTTCAGCCGATTGTATAAACCCCATTATTCCAGGTACTGGTCCTAAAACGCCTGTTTCAGAACATGAGGCACCGCTGCCTGCGCCTAAATTTGGAAACAAACATCTATAACAGTGACCTTCATTTGGTATAATTGTAGTATTGGTTCCATTAAACTTCAATACTCCTGCTTCTACTAAAGGCTTATTTGCCAAAATACATGCGTCATTTAAAAGATATCTTGTTTGAATATTATCCACTGCAGATATTACAATATCATAATCCTTTATTATTTCCACAGCATTTTCTAAATTAAAATAATCCATATAAGTTATTACATTTAAGTCAGGGTTTATATTTTTTAAAAAGATTTTTGCTGATTCCACTTTTGGCATTCCTATACGTGAAACCGAATGAATTATTTGTCTGTTAAGATTACTTAACTCTACTTTATCATTGTCTATTAAACCTATTGTACCAACCCCTGCTAATGCTAAGTTATATGCTGCTGGGGAACCTAACCCTCCAGCACCAATTATAAGAACTTTTGATTGAGACATTACTTCTTTTATATGGTTATTATTTATATTTTCATAATTTACTGTACATAATTTTTTTATAAAAGACTCTAAATTATTTTGTTCTATTTTATTAAATTCCATTGAAAACAAATCTAAATATAAATTATCATTTTGTATCTGTCCTATTTGTAAACATTTTTTAAAACATTCTATAGCACAAAGTGTACCTAAAATCGAATATGAAATAATGTAGCCGCAATTATATTTATTAATATTATTTAAGTTTGTATATTCATTACTTAAATTATTTATAAAATGATTTAGGCTAATCTCATTATCAAAATAAGCAATTATGCTATCCCATTCATTATATACAGAAATAATGGAAGGTATAAAAATATTATTTTTTACAGATACGTTTTTTTTAAAATTTGTAATATAATTAATATTTCCGAAAAAAATTCTAAATTTCACTTCATCATTATTTAATTCATTTTCATCATTAAGTTTAAGAGAAATATCAGGATTATAATCTTTAATATTGCTTATTAAAGATTCAAATCCCTGTACATTATGCAAATGACATATTATATTTCCAATGCCCGTTGCAGAAAGATAATATATCATAGGAGATATTTCCTCAACTGTTTCACCATATACTAATACAGAAAATTCTAATAACTTCTTTTGACCTTGTCCGCTAATTTCAGGTATAATAATATGTCTTAAATATCTATTTATCTGTTCTTTAGATAAAATCATAATAAATCACTCCCTAAGTTTATAATCAGATATTGCACTATGTAGAGCATCCGCCGCAGTATTAGAACATTTTAATTTATTTTCTGGAAGTCCGCCCAAAGCAAATGAAACATCCTCATTCTTGATTTCTAATGCCTCAGATAAGGTTTTACCTTTTGCCAGAACTGTAACCATACTGCTTGCAGCTATAGCAGCGCCACATCCGAAAGTTTTAAACTTAACATCTGTTAATATATTATTTTCCACTTTAATATATATTGTTATTTTATCTCCATCTGCTGCATTATTTACATATCCTATACCGTTTGCATCTGCAATTTCTCCAACATTTCGTGGGTCAGAAAAATGATCTAAAACAATATCATTATACATATATATACCTTCCTTTATTAAATAAAACTACAATATTTTCAAGTTTAGATATGCATTTCTTTAATGTATTATATTTCTCATTTAATTTATCCAATGTAGCCTCCATTGTCACAAGATAAAATTCATATATATAATTATAACAGTAAATCGTTGTCCCATCAATTATTTAATTACTTTTTTTAATACATACATATAATCACTCTATTCATATGTATCATATCTTTAAAATATGTTTAAATGATAACATAATCTTATATTACAGTCAATAAAATATAGATTATCAAATACAAAAAAAGATTCCTGCTTATAACGGGAATCATTTTTTATAAACTTAATTCATTCATTAATTTATATATTATTTTTTTCTATATTTAATAGTAATTCTTTTATATCCAAACCGCCAGCATAACCTACTAATTTACCATTTGAACCAACTACTCTATGGCATGGAATTATAATTGAAATAGGGTTTTTATTGTTTGCCATTCCAACTGCTCTGCATGCTTTTTCGTTTCCAACAGCTATTGCAATGTCTTTATAACTCCTTAATTCACCATATGGTATATCTCGCAAAGCTTGCCATACGCTTTTTTGAAATTCTGTACCGAACGGTTCTATTTCTATATCAAATGATTTTCTTTTTCCTTCAAAATATTCTTTAAGCTGATTACCTGCTTCTTTAATCAGAGGCGTTTCATTTATTTGGGTTTCTTTAGCACCTTTTTCATTTTCAAAATATATATTTGTAATAACATTACCATCATCTGCAATGCCTATTTTTCCAATTACAGTATCATAAAAAAATAAATTCTTCAATTTAACCTCCAAATTTATAAAACAGTTTACTCTATTATAAAATTATTTTAAAAATAAATCAACATATTATATAAATCCTTCAAAGTCGGAACAGTCCACAAGAAGTGAATGTCCAAACCGAAAATGGTTAATATTTTTTTATATTAAAATTATCATTAAGTAGTATCCAGTTTTGTGGGAATGGGTATCCTAATGCCCAATAACTTATTCCTCTTAAATTAAATTCTTTGGCTAAATCAAATTTTGCTTGTGCACTTCTTGCATCTTCAAACCAAACTTCATGCTGTATTCCTTGTTCATCTTTATAATTATAATATGGTGATTGAGCTTTTTCATCATATCGAATTATTGCATCATATTTATATGCTCTTCTCATAGCTTCTTGCTCGCTGAATGTTTCAGCTATTTGTCCTTGCACATGTGGTAAAACCCAGTCCCTTGCATAAATTTGAAATCCCATTAAAATTTTATCGCGAGGCATAACCGATACTGCATATTCAAGTACACTTCTCATTTTATCAATAGGCGAAATAGCTTGAGGCGGACCACCTCTCCATCCCCATTCATATGTCATTAATACAACGAAATCTGCTACTCTTCCATGAAATGGATAATCATGCGCCTCATATAAAACGCCTCTTTGTTCTGCGCTTTCTTTTGGAGCTAAAGCAGTTGAAACAAAA
>JARBUP010000153.1 GCA_029239575.1 Bacillota bacterium | reverse complement strand
AATATTTGCAGAATGCAGATTTTAGCTCAAATGAAGTTATAAAAGTATGGAGAGATGCTTTTCAAAAATTTAAAACAAAAAAAGGTGCAAGGTCATCAATTGAGGCACTGCTAAAGAGAGTGCATAATGGAAACCATTTAGGAACTATTAATCCATTAGTTGATATTTACAACTCTATTTCATTAAGATATGCATTGCCATGTGGCGGTGAGGATATCGATACATTTGTTGGGGATATAAAATTGACTAAAGCCGTTGGAAATGAAAATTTTGTTACATTAGGAACGGATGAAAATGCTCCACCATATGAAGGTGAAATTGTATACAAAGATAATGAAGGTGCAATTTGTAGGTGCTTTAATTGGCGTGAGTCAGTAAGAACAATGTTAACTGAAAATACAAAAAATGCCTTTATGTGTATTGAATTAGTTGATGAAAATAGAGCAGAGCAGTTTGAAAATGCTTTAAAAGAGTTAGCAAAATTAGTTCAGGATAATTTAGGTGGAACATGTAAAGCTTCCATTCTTAATGTTAACAATAAAGAAGTATCCATAAACTAATTTATCTCCTAACAAAATTATTATTGCAAGAATGGATGATGAAATACTTAAGAAAAAACTTGGTATAACTTTTCCAAAGTGATTATTTAAAGCAAAAAATGTCAGATAAATTACGAACATTTAATTTATCTGACATTTTTATTTTTTAAAACGGAGCTTTATGCATTTTCTTCTATTTTAAATTTTGGTAAAAAAACAAAAATCAGCTAATGGCTATTACAGTTTATAGATTTTTGAATATAATGTTATATAATTCAAAATATGAGGAAGTGATTATATTGTATTATTGTGATTTTGAATATACAAATAATAATATTTTTATCTTAGGATTTGATTCATTAACAAATGGTTTTTTAGATTTAAAAATATTTTCATTAGATAGGACACCTATAGATAATGCAAATATAAGAGTGTTTGAGGCTGATGGATTAAATGAGTATAAAATAAATATCGATGCATTAGGATATTATCCGGTGCAGTTTAGTAATGTACGATTTTACCCTAATTATGTATGCAAATTATACGTAAATTTAATTCCTGTACCATCGAAATATCTAACATTAAACTTTGATCAAACAGATAATCTATCATCAAATGAAAATATACAAATTTTTAAGACTGAATCAGAATTGCCTCAAGATGAAGTAAGGGATCTTACAATGTCATTGGGTATGATTACTCCGAAGGGTTCACCATCTTATTTCTATGCAGAGAAATTTGCCGAAGAAGTAAATAATTTAAGTAATGGCAAAATAAAAATAAATATATATACAGATGCACAATTAGGAGCAGACAGGCAGATGCTTCAAAATATATTGAATGATGGAAATATTGATTTAATAGTTCAAACTACAATTCCACAGGTAGAATTCATGCCTAAATTGTCTATTTTTGATATGCCATTAGTTTACACTGATTTAGATGGTTTAAGAAAAGTGTTTAACAATAAAGAATTTTATGAAAAAATTAGCAATATATACAAAAATGGTGGATATAAACTGTTGGGATATTCTGATCCATTGTTCAGGCAGTTGACAACAAACAAGGAAGTACAAAATATAGATGATTTTAATGGAATTAAAATAAGAGTAATACAAAATCGTAATTACGAAGCTTTTTGGAAATCTCTTGGAGCAACAGTTATACCGCTACCTGTCAGTGAAATATACACGTCATTACGACATGGTTATATAGATTCCCAAGAAAATCCTTACGAAAATGTAATGGCTTTAAAATTATATGAGCTGCAAAAATATCTTATAAGAACTGTCCATATGCCACATTTAGTAAATCTTATAACGAGCGATAAGTATTACAATAGCTTAAATCAGGCTGAAAAAGCTATAATTGAAGAAGCTGCTGTTAATGCAACAGCATATGCCCGTGATACATCGGATGAACGCTTGAGCGAAGCCAGAAAAACACTTAATGACTTAGGAATGACAATACTTGAACTGCCTGATGAAACAAAACAAGCAATGAGGTTAAAAGCAGGACCTGTATATGAAACAATTCGAGAGTTAGTTAATGATGACGATTTAATAAATTTATATTTAGGAAATGAGCCTACGTAAAATTTTATGTAAACTTTAAATATCTATTGGTATAAACAAATAGGGTAATTATAATATTCTTAATACAAATGATAAATAGTTAATATATAACACTAAATAATTATAAAATAAATACCTCCATAAATTTTATTATATTTCTACTTATTATTACAGTTTATAGATTTCTGAATATAATGTTATATAATTCAAAATATGAGGAAGTGGTTGTATTGTGTTATTGTGATTTTAAATATACAAATAATAATATTTTTATATTAGGCTTTGATTCATTAACAAAAAATAAAATTCAAAATGGTTTTTTAGAGTTGAAAATATTTTCATCAGATGGGACACCTATAAATAATGCAAATATAAGAGTATTTGAGTCGGATGATTTAAATGAGTATAAAATAAATATAGATGCATTAGGATATTATCCTGCTCATTTTAATAATGTTCGATTTTATCCTAATTATGTATGCAAATTAAACGTAAATTTAACTCCTGTACCATCAAAATATCAAACATTAAAATTTTATCAAACAAATAATCTGCCATCAAATGAAAATATACAAGTTTTTAAGATTGAATCAGAATTACCTCAGGATGAAATAAGGGAGCTAACTATGTCTTTAGGCATGTCAACTCCAAAGGGTTCAGCAGCTTATTTATATGCGGAGAAATTTGCTGATGAAGTAAATAATTTAAGTGATGGAAAAATAAAAATAAATATATATACGGATTCAAATTTAGGGGCAGACAGAGTGATGCTTCAAAACATATTGAATGATGGAAATGTTGATTTAATATCTCAAACTACAATTCCGCAAGTAGAATTCATGCCTAAATTGTCTATATTTGATATGCCATTAGTTTACACTGATTTAGATGGTTTAAGAAAAGTGTTTAACAATAAAGAATTTTACGAAAAAATTAACAACATTTATAAAAACGGAGGATATAAACTTTTGGGATATTCTGATCCACTGTTCAGGCAATTGACAACAAACAAGGAAATACAAAATATAGATGATTTTAATGGAATTAAAATAAGAACGCTACAAAATCGTAATCACGTTGCCTTTTGGCAATCTCTTGGAGCTTCAGTTATACCACTGCCAATCAGTGAAATATACACTTCATTAAGGCATGGTTTTATAGATTCCCAAGAAAATCCTTACGTAAATATAATTGCTTTAAAATTATATGAGCAGCAAAAATATATTATAAACACTTACCATTTGCCGCATTTAGTAAATCTTATTATGAGCGACAAGTATTACAACAGTTTAAGTCAAGCTGAAAAAGCTATAATTGATGAAGCTGCTGTTAATGCAACTGCATATATCCGTGAAACAGCAGTTGAACGCTTAGAAGAAAGGAGAAAAGTACTTGTTGATAATGGAATGACAATACTTGAACTGCCTGATGAAACAAAACAAGCAATGAGGTTAAAAGCAATGCCTATATATGAAACTATTCGAGAGTTAGTTAATGATGACGATTTAATAAATTTATATTTAGGAAATGAACCTACGTAAAATTTTAAGTAAACTTTATAAATATCTATTGTTATAAACAAATAGGGGAATTATAATATACTTAAGATACAAATGATAAATAGTTAATATATAAAACTAAATGAATTATAAAATAAACATGCACAAAGGAGTACAATAAAATTTTAAGTTATAAAGAATTTAAAAATATGATGCACAGTGAATTTGTGAAAAAGTATAACGGTGTTTCATTAGAGAAAGATGAATTAAAAATTTCAGAAAATTATTTTGAAGTATCACTTGATTTGAAATTAGTATATAAAGATTATAAAGCAACTAAAAATTTTAAAATTGAAAATTACATGAAGTCATTTAATAAAGAACTTGATAAAACAAGGTTTAAAGTTGATTATAATAAAGTTTATCCGTTTATAAGGCCAATAGGCTTTGGTAAAGAAAGTCATACTAAACTATTAAGAGAAAATTTATTTTTAAATTTAGAAGTTTTATATGCAGTTGACTCAGGAGAAAATTTTAGATTTATATATGAAGCAGATAATTATAATTTAAATGTATTAAAAGAAAGTTCAATTAAAAATCTTAATAAAACTTTTTCGGAAATTTCGAAAATAGATATAAACTTTGAAGTTTATACAATTCCGGTACTAAATGTTTATTCTGCATCATATTTTCTTTTAGATAATATGAAAAAAGAAATAGAAAATAAAATAGGGAAAAACTATTTATTTGCAATACCAAGTTCTTCAACCATTTTAATTTGCAAATATAATCCTTCAAATATAGGCATTTTAAAAGAATTGATGAAATATTTTAATAATACAGATAAAGTTTCAGACAATATTTATAAATATTTTAATGGCCAATATGATTATGCAGAAAAAAAAGAAATTTTTAAAATTATAAAATAAACAAACCTTAAATTTTATTATATTACTAAATAATAAAATTTAAGGTTTGTTTATTTCTAATTATTATTACAGTTTATAGATTTCTGAATATAATGTTATATAATTCAATAAAATATGAGGAAGTGATTGTATTGTGTTATTGTGATTTTAAATATTCAAATAATAATATTTTTTTAGTAGGCTTTGATTCGTTAACAAAAAATAAATTTCAAAAGGGTTTTTTAGATTTAAAAATTTTTTCATTAGATGGGACACCGGGTAGCCATACCCAATGACATTGGAACTCATGTAAAATTTTAAGTAAACTATAATATTGGTTTTTATTTTGGGATAATATAAATTTGTAAAACTAAATTGGATGAGTCTAATTAATTTCATAATGTTTATGAAAATAACATAAAACTAAAAATATTTAAATTTTATGAGAATATAGTAATTAAATTTCATCGTTATTATAAAAAATGTGTCAATTCTAACTATTTATTGTTATAAATAGTTAGGAGAATTATAATATTAATTAATTAAAATTTAACAAACAAATATTTACAAACGATTTCCATTGTGTTATAATTGGAAAAGTAGGAATGTTTTGGAATATAATTTAAAGTTAATTGGGAGGAAGAAAATGAAAAAAGCAATAAGTATTGTTTTATTAGTTGCATTAGTTTTTACTGCAATGGCAATTCCTGGTGTATCTGAAGTTGATGCTTTAACAACAGCAACACCATATGTGCCAGAAACAACAGCACCTGCACCAACAAATACACAAGCTCCAGTAAAACAAACTCCTGTAAAAGTAGTTAATACAACTAACTTACCAGCAGGTAGTGTTTACACAGTTGTAAGCGGAGATGCTTTCTGGAAAATTGCAAATAAATTTAATATTTCAGTTGAACAATTAGCTAAATTAAATCCACAAGTTAAAAATATTAACTTGATTTATGTTGGCGACAAAATAATCGTTAAAGCTACTCCAGTAGCAACTGCTCCTGTTGCTACAGCACCTACAGTTGTAACTAAAAAACTTTACCATGGATTTGGTAATGCAGTTAATTACAGAGTTAGAGGAGAACAAAAAGACAATTTAAATGTAACTACAGCAAGCGTTATATTTGATCAAGATGGCAAGATTGTAGATTTAACTTGGGATGTACTTGAAGTTACATATGCTATGTTCCCAGGATGGATGGATACTGCTGCTGCAACTGCAGACCCAACTATTAAGGATGCATTTGTAAAAAGTATCGATGATGTATGGGAAACAAAAAGAGAAGAAGGCTACGACTATGATATGACTCATTTAAAATCAAAAGGCGCAGCTGACAACTTAACTAAAAAAGAATGGTTTGAACAACTTGATTACTTTGAAGCTTATTTCAAAGGAAAAACAGTTGCTGAAGTAGAAGCTTGGATGGCAAAATATACTGACGCTAATGGAAGACCATATAAAATGGCTTATCCTGAAAAGTTAACTGATGCTGATAAAATAGTAGTATCTACTTTCACAGCAGCTGAAACTTCTATGCTTGTTGATATCACTACTAGCGCTACTATGTCACTACAAGATGGACACTCCCACTTCATAACAGCTTTAAGAGAAGCTTATGAAGCAAGAGAAGAAATAAAATAGTTTGAATTTAATAAAACATTCCTCAAAAGCGTTGTCTCAATATCTGTAATTAGATTTGAGGCAACACTTTTTTAGTTTAATATAAAAGTAGAACTGCCATATCAATTATATTGATATGGCAGTTTTTTTATATTAATATATATGCTTATAATTTGTTTTTTATGGCGTACTTATTAAGATTGTTGCCGCAGCACCTCTTGATAGTGCACCTGTGTTACCGGTACGTGTAACTTGTACTGATATCAAATCTCCAGCGTTTAACATAACAGGAGGATTTACTGTATTAATTGCGAAACATATTGGAGGATTTGGACCTTGTACTGTTGCTGATATACCTGTGCTGGTAATTGTAACTCCGCAATTTGTACTTCTCCATATTGTTGCAGTTACTGAATCATTTGCTGATAAAGTTTCAGTTCGTACACTAAATGCTAAACCTGAAATAGTTGAAGTTGATGCTATTACAAGAGAAGCTCTAACAAATTCAGTTGAAGAAAAACCAAGTCCTAAGAAGTCGTTATTACCTGTATTTTGGTTTGTAGCTAAATAAATTGTACTTCCGCCTGGACCAGTAGCTCCTCTTGGGCCAGTAGCACCAGCAGGACCAGTAGCTCCTGTTGCACCAGTAGC
>JARBUP010000152.1 GCA_029239575.1 Bacillota bacterium | reverse complement strand
GAAATACCTAAAATAAATGAGGGCAGTGAAGAGCAGAGAATTATTATTTCAGAAGAAGCTTTAACTCTTTCAAATTTCTATAATGCTGGTTTTTTAAAATCTGAGAAAGTAATTTCTGATAGATTGATGCAAGTTATAGTTATAGGAGAAGAAGTTGCTAAAGATCCTGAAATAATTAAAAAATTATTTGATGAAATTCAGCGTTCTCCACAAATAAATAGAAGAGTTAAAATTGCCATAGCTAAAGGTGAAGCTCAACATATCATTAAAACTGAAATACCACATAATCCTATAGTGGGAAGGTATTTAAGTGAAATGTTAGTTAAATTAAAAAGAGAAAGTTATCAAGAAGTATATACTTTTGATGAAGCTATATTAAACCTTGGAACTTATGGTAGCGGTATGATACCTGTAGTTGAGCCACATGATGATAGATTAAAAATAGAAAGCTCAGCAGTTATTAAAGATTATAGGTTGTTAGGTTATTTAAATTATGAACAAAATAAAATTGTGATGCTTTTAAAAAATCCAACATACTCAAGTTTAGAAAATATAAATATAGATGTTGAAGGCGCACCTGTTTCTTTAGCATCTGTTAATGTTAGTTTATCAAAAGACATGAAATTAAATGACAATATCTTAAAAGTTGATTATTATGTAACGCTATATTGTTTTATAGATACATTTGTTATAGGAAATAAAAGTTTAGAAGATGAGAATTTCGTATCTAAAATTAAAACAACAGCAATAGATAAGTTATCAAAAGAAACTGAAGATGCTATTTATGTGCTTCAGAAAATGTATAAAACAGATTTATTGAAAATAAAAGATGATTTATACAAATATGACAATATAAAGTATAGTAAAATTCAAGATAATTATGATCAAGTGTTTGCTAATGCAGATATAAAGGTTCATTATAAAATGGATATAAAAAGTGTAGGATTGTCCAAATAATTTGGAATAAAAAATACAGATATGGTAACAATATGATTATAATATAAAACTTGGGGGAAAGTTATGAGTTATAAAAATAAAATAATATTATCTACTATATTAGTAATTATATCTGTAGTGACAGCTTTTGGAATAGAATCTTACCAAAGCATGAGTGATTTAAATGAAAAAGTTATTAGATTCCATGTTCTTGCTAATTCAAATACAGAAGAAGATCAATCACTTAAATTAAAAGTGAGAAATGAAATAATTAGCACATTTAACAAAGAGTTACAGTTTAATACATCAAAAGATGAAAGCGAAGCTGTAATCATATCTAAATTAGATGATATAAGAGAACAAGCTGAAGAAACAATTAAAAAAGAAGGATATAATTATGAAGTTAATGTTTATTATGGAAATTATGAATTTCCACGTAAACAATATGAAGATATAGTTCTACCAGCTGGAAATTATGATGCTGTTAAAATAGAAATAGGTAAAGCAGAAGGAAATAACTGGTGGTGTGTAATGTTCCCACAGCTATGCTTTGTAGATTTAGGCCAAGCAGGAACGGATCCTATATTTGATATAGAAACTGAAAGTAAATTAAGTGAAGTGTTGTCAGCTGAGGAAATAGCTTCAATAAAAACAAAAAGAGGGCTTGAAGATATATCATTAAAATCTAAATTTTTTGAATTTATAGAAAAAGGAAGAGTTGAAAATTCAGGGATACTTGCAAGCGATGAAAATAGAACATTTGCAGTTTCATTATCAAAAGAAGATGAAAATGATGCCGATGATGATGAAATTTCTATAGGAGATATTATTAGAAAATTCATGCATGATGATGAAACAAAGATTGAGACAGAGGATAAATCAGAAGATCAACAAGGATTTAAAAAATTTATAGACCTGTCTGCATTAGGTTTAAAAGATAAAAATAAAATAAATCTTAGTAAGAACGACAAAAATTAAATATAAAAAATAATAATGAAATAAAACAAATCTGCCTTATAAATTAAAGCAGATTTGTTTTTATTATTTAATTGTCATTCCGGTGCAGTAAAGAATCTGAATAATTAGATCCTTCTCTATCGCTCAGGATGACAAAACATTTATTTAAATGGTATATTTAAATTTTTTATTTTATATTGGAGTGTTTGTCTTGGTATATTTATTAGTGTTGCTGCTTTTGTTATATTGTAATTCGTTTGTTCAAGTGCAGATGTTATAATTTCTCGTTCAACTTTTTCAACTGCTTTATTAAGAGGTTGTAAAACATTTGTATCTATAGTTGAATAAGTTTTATTTGGGTGAAAATTTTTAAATTGGAAAGGGAGATGTTCTTCCCTTATTAATTCTCCATCATATAAACTTATGGCACTTTCAATTGAATGCTCTAATTCGCGTATATTACCTGGCCAGCTGTAATCCATAAAAATTTGAAGTACTTTCTTAGAAATTCCAATAAAAAATTTATTATTTTTATCATTATATTTTTTAATAAAATATTCAACTAATATAGGAATATCTTCTTTTCTATCTTGCAAGTCAGGTATTACAAGCCCTATTACATTTAACCTATAAAATAAATCATGTCTTAGTTGCTTGTTTTGTAGTACATCGGATAAGTCAGCGTTGATTGCAGATATTATTCTTACATCAACATCAATTGTACTTGTTGAACCAACCCTTCTTATTCTTCCATCCTGCAAAACCCTTAAAAGTTTTGCTTGAAGTTCTAAAGGCATTGAATTTATTTCATCTAAAAATAATGTTCCACCATTTGCTAGTTCAAATAAGCCCGGTCTATTTTCTGCTCCTGTAAAACTTCCTTTTACTGAACCAAACAAAATACTTTCCAACAAATTTGCAGGTAAAGCTGCACAGTTTTGAGCAATAAAAGGCATGTTCTTTCTTTTGCTTGAATTGTGAATTGATTGAACAAAAAGTTCTTTACCTGTTCCAGTACTTCCTGAAATCATTACAGGTGAATCGGATAATGCTGCTTTTGTACCAAGTGTTTTTAACTTTAGCATTTCTTTGCTTTGTCCTATGATATCAAGAAATGTAAATTTAGCACCAGCTTTTGATTTTTTAATTTCTTCATTTAAATCCTTATTGTTTTCGTATAACTCTCTTTGTAAACTAACTATTTTTTCAGATAATTCTCTTACTCTTGTAATATTTCTTGAAATTTCTAAAGCTCCTACTATTTTATTGTTATACATAATAGGTAGGGACGAATTTATTGTAGAAATTTTATCACCTTTATAGTTCACAAAATTTTGTTCCATATTGAATATTGGCTTACCAGTTTCTAAAACTTTTAGAAGAGTGCTTGTATCAAATGTCAGTGACGGATAAACTTCTAAAATATGCCTGCCAATAGCCTTTTCTACATCAATTTCATCAAGAAATTTTGCAGCTCTGTTGTAATAAACAATTTTACCGCTTGCATCAATTATATGTATTCCGTCATCAATTAAATCAATTGCTTGAATTAAAGATTCAATATATTTTTTATCCATGTTTGACAAATTTTTCACCCCTATTATAAATGTGCCGAAATTTAAGCGGTAAAGCCAAAATTTCGGCAATTATGTTTATATTTATATTTGAGTTAATTTACTATAGTATTTCTATGCTTAATTTATTATAACTTTCACCAGTATTGCCAAAATCTACTTTATATTCTACATAAACTTTACCTTTGCCATTTTCATTTAAGTTATTTTCAAAAACTTCAGTAGTATAATTTAAATTAAATGTTCCATATGGTGTAGTATATAAATTGTTGAAATTCTTTTTATTTTCAAACTCCATCCTTGATGAAAAAGACCCAATTTTAATCATGAGCATTTTATTTTTTTCTATTTTTAATCTTGTTTTGCTTCCTTTAACTTCAGTCATATCGCTTTCGTCATAATTAATAACAAAATGATCATCAAATTTTTCCATAGTAGCTTCAGAAATGAAATCAATTATATCTTCATTACCAGCTGCATCAATGGTTTGTATTGTTTCTATTTTTATTTTAACGTTAGAATCCATTTTATCACATCCGTATCTTAGTAATTTAATATATAGCATGTTTATAACCCAATAAGTAAAATTTCTGCGGCTTGTCATCCTGAGCGCTAGCGAAGGATCTTATAACTTAAACAGTTTTAGATTCTTCGCTTCCGCTCAGAATGACACATATATGCACTTTAGGGGTAATAACCATAGCATAGATAATTAGAGATTATCTATTGCAATTTCACTAAGTATATCAATTTCTTTTTTTAAGAAATTGCCACCTAGTCTCCTAAAACGTTCAGGTGCATCACTTACAAAATATTCATATTTAGGTAGTTCAAAATTTTCATTTAAAATACTGAATTCTCCAAGAATTTTTTTAAGGTCCTTTGCAGTTTCAAATGCTGGATTTACTAGTTTTACATAAGGCCCAACAACCTTTTTAATTGTATATCTTAGAATAGGGTAATGAGTGCATCCTAATACTAAAGCATCTATGTCGTGTTCAATTAATTCTGCAAGGTATTTTTCAGCAGTTAATTCAGCTACATTTGAATATTCCCATCCTTCTTCAACTATGGGTACAAAAAGTGGGCATGGTATTCCAATAACTTCAGCATCATGTTTAAATTCCATAATTCTTTCTTGGTATGCGCTGCTATTTATAGTAGCAGTTGTTCCAATTACGCCAATATGTCCATTTTTAGTTACACTTGCGGCACTTCTTGCCCCAGGTTCAATTACGCCTATAACAGGTATATCAAATTGATTTTTTAAATGGTCTAAAGCAATTGAACTTGCTGTATTGCAAGCTATAACTATCGCTTTAACATTTTTGCTTTTTAAAAATGATGCACATTGATATGAATATTTTTTAATTGTCTGCTCAGATCTTGAACCATAAGGTATTCTGGCAGTGTCACCAAAATATATTAAATTTTCATATGGTAGCTGTTCCATGATTTCTCTCATAACTGTAAGGCCACCAATTCCTGAATCAAATATTCCAATAGGTCTATTATCCATTATTATTCCTTCTTATTTATAAAATATAGTCTTATTATTCCATACATTATATGAAAAATCAACATATAAATTACATATTAATTTTAAATAAAAATTCAATGCTTGTATGCGTTCAAAAGAATAAATTAATATAAATAATTCAATATGGTTACAATAATGAGTAGCCGAATATTTGGCACTTGACATTGTTTTAACAAAATGATAATTTAATAAACGTTGTAAAATGGCTAAAATTTATTTTTTGACAAATTGGCATGATAATTGCTTATTATATTGTCGAAGCAAATAGACTAAGAATATTTCATGAATTTTAAAAAAGGTAATTAAAAAAAATATAACTTAAATAATTAGGAGGAAACAAAATGAAAAAAGGAAATCCATTTGGAACACACAGAGTAATTGAACCAGCAGGTGTTTTGCCACAACCAGCACTTAAAATTGACAACACTATGGAAATATACGATAATGAAATATTAATAAACGTACAAACATTAAATGTTGACTCAGCAAGCTTTACTCAAATTTCTGACCAAGCAGGCGGAGATGTAGAAAAGATTAAAGAGATAATGAAAGGTATTGTTGCTGAAAGAGGAAAACACCAAAATCCTGTTACAGGTTCAGGCGGAATGCTTATAGGAACTGTAGAACAAATAGGAACAGCTCTTGAAGGAAAAACAGATTTAAAAGTTGGCGACAAAGTTGCTACATTGGTTTCATTATCATTAACTCCACTAGTTATTGAAGAAATAATAGAAGTAAGAAAAGATATTGACCAAGTTGATATTAAAGGAAAAGCAATATTATTTGAAAGCGGAATTTATGCAAAAATACCTACAGATATTCCTGAAAACCTTGCTTTATCAGTTTTAGACGTTGCAGGTGCACCAGCACAAACTAAAAAACTTGTTAAAGAAGGCGATACAGTTTTAGTTACAGGAGCAGCAGGTAAATCAGGTATACTTTGTTTATATGAAGCAAAAAAATTAGCTGGACCAAATGGAAAAGTTATTTGTTTAGTTCATAGCGAAAAATCAATTGATAAAGTAAAAGCTCTTGGATTAGCAGATGAGTATATTGCAGCTGATGCAACTGATGCAGTTGGAGTATATGATAAAATTGTTGAGTTAACAAACGGAGAACTTTGCGATTTAGTTATAAGCTGTGTATCAAGACCTAACTGTGAAATGTCAGCTATTCTTGCTACAAAAGATGAAGGAACAGTATATTTCTTCTCTATGGCTACAAGCTTTACAAAAGCAGCATTAGGTGCTGAAGGTGTTGGTAAAGATATAAACATGATAATAGGAAATGGATACTGCAAAGGACATGCTGAAGTAGCTCTTGATATTATGAGAGAAAGCAAAGAATTAAGAGACTTATATACTAAATTATACGCTTAATTAAAGTTTAAGTTTTAAAATATATAATAAAAGATACTAAAATTAATAATACTAAAAGTTTTATGATAATTAAATGTTTATGGAGGATTGAAATGGCTTATTATAATCAAATTGAACTTTGGAAAGATGTTAAACCCGAAGAGTGGAATGACTGGAAATGGCAAGTAGAAAATCGTATAGATACAGTAGATAAATTAAAGAAAATAATAAATCTTACAGAAAAAGAAGAACAAGATATAGCAAAAGTTCTTGAAAAATTTAGAATGGGTATCACACCATATTATGCAGCACATATGGATAAAGATGATGTAAGAGATCCAATCAGAATGCAAGCTGTACCAATTTTATCAGAAAATCATATAAGTGCAGCTGATATGGAAGATCCATTACATGAAGATACTGATTCTCCAGCACCTGGTTTAACTCACCGTTATCCAGA
>JARBUP010000151.1 GCA_029239575.1 Bacillota bacterium | reverse complement strand
GGTGGAAATATATTTAAAGAAAAGGTTTTAGCATCAAGCTATGTAATAAATGGATTTGGTAAAAGTATGGGACTTATTCAAGTAGAAGAACTGGGAACTATAGAAACTCCAATAATAATGACAAATACATTAAGTATTGGAACAGTAGCTAACGGTCTTATTAAATATATGCTTGAACAAAATGAAGATATAGGAAAAACTACGGGTACAGTAAATTGTGTTATTACAGAATGCAATGACGGATATTTAAATGATATAAGAGGCCTTCATGTAAAAGAAGAACACGTTTTTGAAGCAATAAATAAAGCAGAAGTTATATTTGAAGAAGGCAGTGTAGGTTCTGGAACGGGAATGTCCTGTTATGGATTAAAAGGTGGTATTGGTTCATCTTCAAGAATAATTGAATTGGATAATAAAGAATATACTTTGGGCGCTCTTGTTATGTCTAATTTTGGAAATAAGGGTGATTTAATTATAAATAAAAATAATGTAGGTATAAATTTAGAATATTTAAATAAAATTGATTTAACTGAAAAGGAAAAAGGTTCAATAATTATCGTTATAGCTACAGATATACCTTTAAGTGAAAGACAGCTTAAAAGGCTATCAAAGCGAGCGATTATAGGACTGGGAAGGACAGGTTCTCATTTAGGAAATGGAAGTGGAGATATTTGTATAACTTTTACAACAGCTAATAAAATAATGCATTATAGTAGTACAAACATCATAGATATAAAAATAGTGGATGATAATATGATGGATATAATTTTTAGGGCATTAATAGAATCAGTTGAAGAATCGGTTATAAGCTCCCTTTTGCACTCAAAAACTACTATTGGTAGGGATGGTAATGAAAGAAAAAGTTTAACAGAATTTATTTAATTATTAGTATATAGTTGCGTTCTAAAAAAATTTAATTAAAAGTGGTAAATTAAAATGAACATTAAATTAAAAAATATACAATATGTATTTTTTCCTATCTTAATAATTTATTTTGAATTGATTTTTAAAATATTTGTATTTGAGGATTTATTAAACATTAGTTTATTGAATATAGTTTTATTTTCAATTCCTATGGGGCTATTGCTTTGCATTTTTTCCTCTGCATTCAATAATAAAATAAATAAAATATTTTTTATTTTATTTATATTTTTACTTACATTTATTTATGGCTCACAGATTTTATATAATGAAATATTTTCAACGTTTTTTTCTATGTATTCCGTAATTGGAGCAAGTGATGCAATACAGTTTATGGATGTTGTAAAAAGTAAAGTAATACAGGATTTTTTTCCTTTGTTTTTATTAGTTATTCCTTTACTATTTGTTTTGGTATGTAATAAAAAAATAAATTTTGAAGCATATGATAAAAATAAATTATTAAAAATATTAGGCACTGCAACTTTAGTACAAACAGCTGCACTTGTTTTAGTATTGAATACTAAAGAAGGTGTATTAAGCAATAGTTATCTTTATAAAGAAGCGTTTATAATAGACATGTCTGTTGAAAAATTTGGACTTTTGACAACTGAAAGACTGGATTTAAAAAATATAGTTATTAATTATAAAATAGAACATGAAAATGCATATGCAGCTGAACCAAAACAAATTATCAGCGAAGAAAATAATGAAAACAAAGAAGATATAAAAGAAGTAGTAAATAATATAGAAAATGATGAGCAAATACAATATGATTATAATGTTTTAAATGTTGATTTTAATAATTTAATTCAAAATGAAACAAATGAAACATTAAAAAACATGCATGAATATTTCAAAGAGGTTGAACCAACTAAGAAAAATGAATATACGGGCAAATTTAAGGGGAAAAATTTAATATTTATAACTGCCGAAAGTTTTTCTCCATATGCCATAGATAAAAACTTAACTCCAACACTATATAAAATGTATGAAGAAGGATTTAAATTTAATAATTTTTATACACCTCTATGGGGAGTTAGTACAACTGATGGTGAATATGTAGCTTGTACAAGTTTAATTCCTAAAGCAGGTATTTGGAGCTTTTATCGTTCAGCACAAAATTATATGCCATTTGTAATGGGAAATCAGTTGAAAAAGTTAAATTACAAAACGGTTGCATATCACAATCATTCCTATGATTATTATTTTAGAAATGAATCCCATCCTAATATGGGCTATATTTATAAGGGTTTAGGTAACGGACTTAATGTAACTGAAACTTGGCCTGAATCAGATCTTGAAATGATTGATTTAACTATAAATGAATTTATTAATAATCAACCATTTCATACATATTATATGACTGTAAGTGGACATCTTCAATATACATTTGCAGGAAACAGCATGGCATATAAAAATAAAGCAGCAGTTGAAAATTTAAATTATTCCGAAGCAATAAAAGCATATTTAGCAACGAATATAGAACTTGATAAAGCAATGGAGAAATTAATTCAAAGACTTGAAAAAGAAGGAATTGCAGATGATACTTTAATAGCAATTAGCCCTGACCATTATCCATATGGATTAAAATTATCAGAGATAAATGAGATAGCAGGACATGAAGTTGAAACAAATTTTGAACTTTATAAAAGCGTATTTTTACTGTGGACAAAAGGAATTGATTCCCAAGAAGTTAATGAGCCATGTTCAAGTTTGGATATTATACCTACACTATCAAATCTCTTGGGTTTAGAATATGACTCAAGGTTACTGATGGGAAGAGATATTTTTTCTGATAAAGAACATTTAGTTTTATTCCAAAACAGAAGTTGGATTACTGATAAAGCTATGTTTAATTCTGAAACAGGTGAAATGACAGTTTTAAATAACAGCGGTGTAGATTTAGCGTACAAAGAAAAAATTACTCAGGAAGTAAAAGATAAATTCAAATATTCAGCGTTAATTCTCGATACTGACTATTATCGATACTTCAAGGATGCAATCTCTCCGCCAAATTAATAAAATGCTCCCGATATTTATCAGGAGCATTTTTGGGAGGAGGAGTATATAAGAAAACAGTAATTAAATAACTTTCATTTCAAAATCACAGCTTGCTGGGCATTGGTCGTATGTAGAATTATTTAAACAATTAGTGTTGAATTTATTTATTAAAATAGAACCGGGCATTAAATCAGAACTAACTATTACTTTATATCCAATCCTTTTTTCCTCAGTTGGTTGAAAACTTCCTAAATCCCATTTCAATATTGTTTTTTTATCAAATTTATAATTTTTTTTAGGTTCTATATTAGAAGAATCAGGTATGAATTCAAGACCTTCATCAAGTATGCATCTTAAATAAGCACTTTTAATTGTATCATATTGTCCTGCCCTGCATTGTATGTAAAACTTTGTTTCTTCTCCAGGTAAAACTTCTGAATCTTCACAGGAAACTAATATTTCATAATCACATGCTATTGATTCACAGCTATTTGATACAACATGTTCACCTAACTCACCATAAATTAAATGACCATAAAAATGTATTTTACTTTCGTGTGGGATTTTTTGACCAGTATTTTCTAAACTATTTACAGTATATTTATCGCATAGACTTGAATCAAATGTAATTATATTTGTAGAATTAGGGGAAAGTATAAAATTGTTAGCAAATAAAATTACATTATTGTTTTTAATTGATTCATTTGGTTCAACAACATTAATTTTTTCAAGCATATATGGGTCAGGACCTGAGTGTTTAATATTATTCATAAAACGTATTCCGTTTCCAAGAGTTGAACTAAATGAACAAATAGCTAAATCATCGCTTTGATTTTTAAAAATTATTTTAATTTGATATGTAAATGAAGGTAAAAATGATGTATTTAAAAGCCCTGCTCCTTTTAAAATTTTTTGTGGAGCAACTATAGAAATATTGCAGTTATTCATAGCTTCATTCCTTTCATAAATCTTTTTTAAATAAATACATATACTATATTATTCTTTTAAACGATTTTTGTGATTTATTTATAATATAAATTAAATAAAATATTATTCAGCTTAATAACAAAGTAATATTTTTGTCATTTGAGTGAAACGAAGGACATTATTACTTCAATGAATAATAGATTCTTCACTGCGTTTAAATGACATCTTAAGGGTTTTGAATAGCCTGAATTTAAAAAAATTTATATTTAGATTAATTAATATAAGTGTTAAAAATTAATGGAGTTTTTATCTAAATTATGATAAAATTAACTCACAAATAATTTATATATTAAATGGAGGATTACTCATGAAAAAAATAAAAATATATACTAGCAATACATGCTCACATTGCACTGCTGCAAAAGAATACTTCAAGGAAAAAGGATTTTCTTATGAAGAAAAAAATGTTTCAACAGATCCTCAATCTAAAAAAGAATTAATGGCAATGGGATATATGGGAGTTCCAATAATCATGGTTGATGAAGACGTAATAGAAGGCTTTAATAAAAATAAATTAGATGAAATTCTTTAATAAATATAATAAATATAATAAATATGAAGTTGCAATTTAAAATAAATTGCAACTTTAATATTACATAAAAATAAAGGGGGATATATTTTATGAAAATAGAAAATTTAGAAAAAATAAATACGGGGTTTTTAAATACGCCAATACATAAACTTGAAAATATAAGTAAAAAATATAATACAAATATTTATATAAAAAGAGATGATTTAACAGGCTTTGCTTTTGGCGGTAATAAGCTAAGGAAATTAGATTATTTATTAAAGGATGCATTAAATAATGGCTGTTCAGTTTTGTTAACATATGGCGGACCTCAAACAAATCATGGTAGACTTACTGCAGCAGTTGCTGCAAGGTTTGGTTTAAAATGTGGAATAATAATGGATGGGCCAGCACCTAAAAAAGCTTCGGGCAACTTAATTCTTGATAAAATGATGGGTGCAGATTTATATTTCATGGATGATAGTAGTTTTAAAAATGAATCAAAGGAAGTTTATAAACAAAGATATGCTGAACTTTTAGAAAAAACAACCAATGAAGTTCTTAGATACTACCAGAACATGGGAGATAAAGTATATAACATACCTGTTGGTGGAAGTTCCCCAGTTGGTGCTGCAGGTTATGTTATGGCAGCAAAAGAAATAAAAGATCAACTTGAAGAAATGAATGTAAAAATGGATTATGTTTTTACAGGATTTGGTTCAGTAGGAACATTTGGAGGAATGTATTTAGGTTCTAAATATTTTAATACAGGATTTAAAACAATAGGAATATCAGTTTCTCACAAAAATGAAGCAGAATTACAAGAAAAAGTAGATTATATAAAACAAACTAATGAATTCCTACAATTAAATGTTGACGTTAAATTAAGTGATATGTGGATTGAAGATGGATTTGTTGGAATAAGTTACAATGTACCGGATGAATTAACAAGAAAATATGTATATATGATGGCAAGAGAAGAGGCTATAATTCTTGATCCTTGTTATACAGGAAAAACATTCAGAGGAATGATTGAAATGATTGAATCAGGAAAAATTCCAAAAGGTAGCAATGTGATGTTACTTCATACTGGAGGAGCACCAGGAATATTTTCGGAAAGTCATTCAGAAGCAATGCAAGAAGAACTTTGGGGAGAATCTCAAAAAGAATTTAAACTGTAAAATCTGTTAAAAATTTGCATAATATAAATTATAAATAAGAGCACAATATAATTAACAAGCAATTAATTTAACTACTGTTAATTAAATGCTTTTAAAATATAAAAACCGGCTTAAATGCCGGTTTTTGTCTTTTGTATGTATTATTAATTAATTATTTATTTAAAGCAGACATTAAAATATCAAGATTCATTCCATGAACTAATGCTGCTTCTTCTAATGTTTCCATTTGAGAGCTTGGACATCCAACGCAACCCATTCCATGAGCAATTAAAATTTCTGCTGAATCAGGTCTTGCCATTAAAATATCATGAATGATCATTTCTTTAGTTATTTCCATTTTGAGCCTCCAATTTTTATTAGTAAACGTTATAATTACCAATAATATTATACATTACAAAAAACGGATATTCAACTATTATTAAATGAAAATTTTGTTGAAATATTTTTTTGTGTGTTATCGTATTCCTTGTATTTTACAACTAAAAAACTGTTTGTATGATATATTGAAATGTGATATAATTTTTTTATATCAAGCATCAGAAATCAAAAAATAATTTATATAGTAAAGATGCTTAGCAAACAAAAATTATACATATTAATTTGTTTAAACATACTAATACCAATAATTATAATATGGTTATTTATTAATATAGCAATGAAACAAAGGAGAAACAAAATGCATCTTGAGTATAATGATAAAATTATTAACATGAAAGAATGTATCCAAAAGAAAAGTAAATTAAGAACTCTTATAAAACAAACTGAACAGGATTTAATACGAGAAAAATTACATTTAAATCAATTACTTGAAGGGCATTCTAAAAAATATAAAAAAGTTTTAAGTTTAAATATTGACAGCATTAATAAATTATTTTTTACTATATTGAATAGCAAAGAAGATCAAGTTGAAATAGAGATGCAAGAAGCATTAAAAGTAAAGTTAATATATGATGAGTGTAGACATAATGTTGATTATTTAGTAGAAGAATCAAAGAAACTCGTTGATGAGATGTCTAAAATAGTTAATTGTGAAGAAACGGAATATGAAGGTTTAATAGATAAAAAAATTGAAAAATCATTAATTTGCGATAATGATACATGTGAAAAGTTAAAAAGATTAATTAAAAGAAGAGATAATATTAGTTCTAATATTAGGGAAGCTGATGAAGCAATAGAAGTAGGTGAAAAAGCTTTAAGTATGGTTGAAAAGACTATTAAAGCATTAGAAAATGTTGAAGACTGGGGTAACTGGG
>JARBUP010000150.1 GCA_029239575.1 Bacillota bacterium | reverse complement strand
TTAATTTATGGAGGATATCTTTGGGGATTTTTTTCTGCTACATTTTTAATACCCTTATACGGTGGATTATTTTGGAAAAAGGCTACAAAAGAAGGAGCTATAGCCTCTTTTATTATAGGATTTATAACAATTATCTCTTTTATGGCAATTAATATAAATAGCAATATGCATCCAGCATTTTTTAGCGTTATAACATCTGGTATTTCATTTTATTTAGTTAGTATGCATTTTTACAACAAGAAGGGGATTCATAATGAAAATTGATATAGAAAATAAAATACTCATCCCTTTTATGATTTTAATAATACTTTCTATTTTTACAATGAGTGCAGTATCTTATTATAATAGTTATAAAATGTTGTTAAATAATGAAGTAGAATATTCTAAAAATAATTTAAAAGAAATGGTCCTACTTATAAATACAGTTAATGATGAAATTAAAAATGAAAGTGAAGCAAAAAAGTATATAATTAATTTATATAAAAATGCTAAGAAAAGTAATTTAATTATTTATGAAAATAATAATATATTACTAGATACTAATTATGTAGATAATTGGACAAAAGACATAATAACTGAAAAATTAGAAAATGAAAATAAAACTGTCACTAAAGAAAAATATATTTTTGTATATGAAAAATATGAAAAATATAACTGGGTTATTGGTTACAGTTTAAATAAAGATATATTATTTAATGAAGTTGTTGAAAATGAAAAAAATATAATTTTAGTAGCGATTGTATCTTTAATATTCTGTATGGAAGCAGCAATTTTAATATCATATAACATTTCTAAGCCTATAAAGAAACTTGCTGAACACTGTGATAAAATAACTGATCAAGACAGTTTTGATGAAAAAATAGAAATTAAAAGCAACGATGAAATAGGTTCACTTTCAAATGCATTTAACAATATGCTTTTTAGGATTAAAAATATTACTGAAAAAATGACGGAAGTAACAAGATTTAATGAGGATATTTTGAAAAGTATTCCTGCAGGCATTATAACAACTAACGAAAATGGGCAATTACTTTCTATTAATGAAGCAGCAAAAAAGTTATTGCATGAAAATAAAGAAAGAAATGTGGATGTTGATATCTTAGAAAATATAATTAAGCAGATTAATAATACATTGGATGAAAATAAAATTATAAATAAAGTTTTAAATTTTAAGGATATGGATGGAAATAATATATATTTAGACGTTACAACTTCTTTATTAATAGGGGTTGAAGGTTTAAAGGACGGAGCAATATGCAATTTTAATGACATAAGTGAAAGAAAAAAGTTTGAAACAAATATGGATATATTGGATAGACTTACAACTATAGGACAGTTTGCAGCAGGTATTGCACATGAAATAAGAAATCCTTTAACAGGAATGAAGACAAGCATTCAGGTTTTAAAAAACAGACTATGCAAAGATGAAAATATTTCTAATGAAAATTTATTTATTGGTGTAATACATGAAATTGATAGAATTAATAAGTTAATTACTAATTTATTAAACTTTGCAAAACCGCGGGTTCCTTATTATGAAGAAACTGATATAATTGAAATATTAAATAGAGCATTAGATCTTGTCCGTAAATATGCTAAAGAAAATAATATTAACATAAACGTAAAAGAAATATGTGGAAACAAAAAAATATATGCGGATAAAGCTCAAATAGAGCAGATATTTTTAAACATAATTAAAAATTCGCTTAATGCCATAAAAAATGATGGAAAAATTGATATTTCAATTTGTGAAAATTTCGGTGAAAACGGTCATTTCATTGAAATAGAGTTTCAAGATAATGGGTGTGGAATACATCCAAAAGACATGGACAAAATATTTAATCCGTTTTTTACTACAAGTAATCAAGGTACGGGTTTGGGTTTATCAGTGGTATATGAATTGGTAAAAAGTAACCAGGGTACAATCAATGTTCAAAGTATAGTAAACGAAGGTACTAAAGTTAAAATTGAGTTTTTAGCATATAGAGGTGTATAATATGAAAAAGCGTATATTAATAGTAGATGATGAAGAAATAATAAGACTTTCGTTGCAAGAATGGCTTAAGGATCAAGGATATCAAGTTGAAACAGCATGTAATAGCAAAGAAGCTTTTGAAAAGATTAAGGGATTAAGACCACAGATTATATTTTTAGATATTCGTTTAAAAAGTGAAAATGGATTAGATATACTTCCTGAAATTAAAAAATTAGATTTAGATAATGAAGTAGTAATGATGACAGCTTATGGTGATACTGAATCCACAGTGAAATCAATTAAGCTTGGAGCATATGACTATATTAATAAACCATTTGATTTACAGGAAATAGATTTAATTATAAATAGAATAATAAATAATTTAGAACTACAAAAAAAAGTTGATATATTTGAAAAAGTAGAAAAAGAAAATCAATTTAATGTTGAACATTTTATCGGAGAACATCCGCTTATGAAGGATGTGTTTAAAAAGATAGAAATATTATCAAAAAATGATGAAGTAACTGTTTTAATTAGAGGTGACACAGGTACAGGAAAAGAAATCACGGCATCTGCAATTCACAAAAATAGTATAAGAAAAGATGCAACCATGTTAAAAATTAATTGTGGATCAATTCCTCATCAGCTTATTGAAAGTGAACTTTTCGGGTTTGAAAAAAATGCTTTTACAGGAGCTAATGAAAGAAAAAAGGGACTTATGGAAATTGCAGATGGGGGAACGGTTTTTTTAGATGAAGTTGGAGAAATGCCAATGGAATTACAAACTAAATTGTTACGATTTTTAGAGGAAAGAAAGTTTAAGAGAGTTGGCGGATTAGAAGATATTGAGGTTGACATTAGGATAATAGCTGCAACAAATAAAAATTTAGAAGAAGCAATAAAAAATAAGGAATTTAGAGAAGATTTATATTATAGGTTAAATGTTGTTCCTATTATACTTCCTCCTCTAAGAGATAGAGGTAATGATATTCTTATTTTAGCAAATAAGTTTTTAAAAGAATTTAGTAAAAAGTTTAACAAGAAAATATCTGGATTTACTAAAAATGCAGAGGAAGCTTTGCTAAAATATTATTGGTATGGAAATATTAGAGAGTTGAAAAATGTTATAGAGCGTGTTGTACTGTTAACAGATAGCAATGAAATAAGTAAAGAAAATTTACCTTTAGAAATTAATAATTATGAAAACTTAGTTAATAAATCCACAAACATAAATGAGAATGAATTATATGATAATGAGAATGAAACAAGAAGTAAAATTTTTAATGATGACTTTTCTTTAGAAGATGAAGTTGAAAAAATGGAAGTGTATTATATAAAAATTGCACTAGCATATTGTAACAATAATCATACCAAGGCAGCTGAAATGTTGAAATTAAGCAGATTTTCCTTTAAAAGACGACTGGAGAAATATTTATAAAAAATGAGCGATTTGCATTAAAAGGAGCGATACCGCTCATTTTTTATGTGCTAAATCGCTCGGTGTTTTTTAAGTGAAATTTATAATTGTTGAAATATGGCGAATTAATATTTTTAAAAACATGGTATGAGTTTTGCATATATATTCTTAACACGACAAATTTTTAATTAGGAGGTACAATTATGTACAAAGTAGACTTAAATAGTGATGTGGGCGAAAGTTTTGGAAATTACAAATTAGGTTTAGATGAAGAAGTGGTCAAATATATTTCATCTGCTAATATTGCATGTGGATGGCATGCAGGGGACGCAATGGTGATGGATAAAACAGTTAAATTAGCAATAAAAGAAAACGTTTCAATCGGTGCGCATCCTGGATTCCCAGATTTAATGGGTTTTGGAAGAAGAGATCTTAAGGTAACAAAAGCAGAAGCAAAGAATTATATTAAATATCAAATAGGTGCATTGTGGGCTTTTGCACAAAGTAAAGGTGTAAAACTTCAACATGTTAAACCTCATGGAGGTTTTTACAATATGGCAGCTAAAGATGCTGAATTAGCAATGGCAATTGCTGAAGCTATTTATGAAGTTGATAAGGATTTAATTCTAATGGGTCTTGCTAACAGTGAAATGATAAAAGCAGGAAAAGAAGTAGGTCTCAAAGTTGCAAATGAAGTTTTTGCTGACAGGGCTTATAATGCTGATGGAACTTTGGTTTCAAGAACAAAAGAAGGTTCAATGATACATGATACTGAACTTGCAATTTCAAGAGTTGTAAGAATGGTTAAGGAAGGCAAAGTTACAGCTATAACAGGTGAAGATATAGATATTAAAGCTGATTCAATATGCGTTCATGGAGATAATCCACAAGCAGTTGATTTTGTAAAATCTATAAGAAAAGCTTTAGAAGACGAAGGTGTACAAATTGTTTCTATAAAAGAATTTATTTAATAATGCAATAATAAATATTATAAAACAGGAGAAATATTATGGAAAAAAATATAAAAAAACCTGCAACAAAGGATAAAAAGAATTTGTCAGTACTTATTGGTGCAGCATTTTTAATGGCTACATCTGCTGTTGGACCTGGTTTTATGACTCAAACAGCAACTTTTTCTGAAAGTTTAGGCGGGACAATGGGATTTGTAATTTTAGTCTCAGCTATTTTAGAGTTAATTGCACAGCTAAACTGTTGGAGGGTAATATCAGTTTCTGGAGCTCGTGGACAAGATATAGCAAATAAAGTTTTGCCAGGTTTAGGATATGTAGTAGCAGCATTTGTTGCATTGGGTGGACTTGCATTTAACATAGGAAATGTTGGTGGAGCTGCCTTAGGTTTAAATGTTATTTTCGGTATTAATGTTCAGTTTGCAGCAGCTATTGGAGGAATTATAGGTATAATTATATTTGCTAACAAAAAAGCAGGTGCTGCTATGGACAGATTTGCACAAATAATGGGTGGAGTAATGATAATATTGATTGCATATGTTGCAATAGTATCTGATCCTCCTGTTGGTGAAGCAATTAAAGGAACTTTTATGCCTCAAAGCATGCCAATGCTACAAATACTAACATTAGTTGGAGGAACTGTAGGTGGATATATTACATTTTCAGGTGGTCATAGACTTGTTGATGCTGGTATAACGGGAGAAGAAAATTTAAAACAAGTAAATAGCTCAGCACTTATGGGATTGGGAGCAGCAACTGTTGTAAGAATATTATTGTTCTTAGCTGCGTTTGGAGTAGTTTATGCAGGTAACAAATTAGATCCTACAAATCCAGCTGCATCATCTTTCCAAATAGCTGCAGGTACAGTGGGTTATAAAATATTTGGAGTAGTATTTTGCGCAGCTGCGCTTACATCAATAGTTGGAGCAGCATATACTTCAGTATCTTTCTTGAAAACATTATCTAAACCTATAGCTAAATATGAAAATAGAGTTATCATAGCATTTATAGCTGTATCAACTTTAATATTTATGATAATAGGAAAACCAGCAAAATTATTAGTATTAGTAGGTACTTTAAATGGACTTATTTTACCTCTTACATTAACAACAATATTAATTGCTTCGAAAAGAAAAGATATTGTAGGCGATTATAAGCATGCTCAATGGTTGTTTATTGGTGGTTGGATTGTTGTAGCAATAACAGCATTTTTAGGATTAAAAGCAATTCCAGACATTGCAGCATTATGGAGATAAAAAAGGAGTTAAAATATGTATGACAATATAAAATATCTTTTAGCAGGTGACAAGGCTTTATTAATGGAATTTGGCAATGAAATTTCAAAAGATATTAATGCAAAAATTAGGAATATTATAAAATTTTTAGAAGAAGAAAATTTAGATGGAATAGAAGAATTATTGCCTACTTACAGATCTATAATGATAATGTATGATCCTTTAAAAATACAATATGATGAATTGATTAAAACACTTGATGATTTAAGCAACAAAACTGCAGAAGGTGAAAAAGAAACAATTAAAATAGTTGAAATACCTACTTTATATGGCGGCGAATATGGACCGGATATAAATTTTGTTGCAGAACAAAACAATATATCAACTGATGAAGTTATTAAAATTCATACGGGCACTGATTATCTTGTTTATATGTTAGGATTTACTCCTGGATTTACATATTTAGGTGGCATGAGCGAAAAAATAGCTACTCCAAGATTATCATCCCCAAGGAAAAAGATACCTTCAGGCTCCGTTGGTATAGCAGGTTCACAAACAGGAATGTATCCATCAGAAACACCGGGTGGTTGGCAGCTAATAGGAAGAACCCCATTAAAATTATATGATCCTTCAAAAGAGCCTCCTGTAATGTTGAATGCAGGTGACTACGTAAGGTATGTTTCTATTACAGAAGAAGAATATATTCATATACAAAAGCAAGTTTTAGATGGTAAATATGAAGTAAAAGTCATAATTTCTGACGGAGGTGATCTACATGAATAGCATAAAGATTTTAAAAGCAGGATTTTTCACCACTGTTCAGGATTTAGGACGCGTAGGTTATCAAAAATTTGGTATGCCTGTGGCAGGAGTTATGGATAATTTTTCATATAGAGTTGCAAATTACCTTGTTGGAAATGATGAAGGAGAAGCTTTACTTGAAGCAACTTTTTTAGGACCTGAGTTGCAATTTTCTGATGATATGATAGTTGCAGTAACAGGAGCTGATATGAAGCCAAAATTAAACGGTAAAGAAATTCCCATGTGGGAAAGCTTTAAAGTTACTAAAGGCGACAAATTAGCACTTGGCGGAATAATCAGTGGAATCAGAAGTTATATAGCTTTTAGCGGAAAAATTGATGTGGAACTTGTCAATAACAGTAAATCAACGTATACAAAATCAGGTATAGGTGGTTTTAATGGAAGAAGATTAATGGATAATGATGAGTTAAAAATAAATGTTTCAAATAATATAGTTTCAGGAAAATTCTTAGAT
>JARBUP010000149.1 GCA_029239575.1 Bacillota bacterium | reverse complement strand
GGTGTAATTACAGCTATAAATGTTGTTCCCAAAGATGGCTTTAAGGATCTTGGAGTTTCATCAATTGTAGCTGCTATTTCTGATAGAGTTATATCAGTATTTTTTAAGTCTTTTCTCATCATAAAAAATGCAGTTAATACTGTTACTGTACTCATTGTAATCCATAGAGGAATTATTGCGCTTACAATTGAACTTGCATTAGGTAAACCTGCTGCTTTAGCGGTTACTTCAGGTGCTCCCTGTATAAAAAAGTCTCCAGATAAAGCAATACCATGACCAAATAAATTCATTGCAGAAGCTGCCCATACTGCAGGTAAACCGGTTCTTATAGCAGCAGGGAGCATAATTGCACCAACTAAAGCAATAGCTGGGGAAGGCCAAATTATAAATGATACTGTCATCATAACAAAACCAAGAATCCAGAAAGCTGCATTTTTGTTTATCATGATTTTTTTTATAGGACTAAGCATTAATTCATCAGCACCTATATCCCCAAGAGCTTTTGACATGGCAACAACTAATGAAATTATAACAATAATTCCCAAAAATTCTTTGCCAGCAGCTATTATTGCATTAAATATTACTTGCACTGCTGTTAGAAGGTTGCTTGAAGAAGCAAAACCTATTAAAAATAATCCAATAATACAGGGTAAAACAGTATCCATTTTTAAAGACATTGTAATTATTATTACAAATACCATACCTATATAGATATAGTGAAGAATTCCAAGTTCCATAATATCATCCTCAACTTAATTTTATAGCAAATATGTTTGTTAAACCACATTCTTCAACACGTTTTATTATTTCATTTTTGTCTTTTATATAAATCCCAAGTTCTTTCATTCTTTCAAAATAAACTGATCCAGAGAATGTATATTTCTTAGACATGCCATCTTTAGTTGTCATTTTTTCTTTAACATATGATATTGCATCACCTGTTGATAGGCAATCTGGCAATTGTAATAAGTCTTTTTGCAATGCATATCTAACACTGTTATGTCCTGCTAATGTTCCTGTTACAATAGCTTCTGTGTGGCCAACTAAAAGACCAGCTTTTTCTCCACAACAGAAAAGATTTTCTGCTCCTTCAACTTTTAATTTGTTATCCCTTGGAGCCATGGCAAAATATCTCATAGAATTTCCTTTTCCACCAGCATATGGATCCTCAAAACGTGCATATTCGAAGCCAGGTATTTTACTTAGAGTTTGTAAATTATAATAAGGTGTCATCAGCTTAGCATGGCCTGTATCTAAAAGTATTACATTATCTTTAAATTCAGGAAGAGCATATTGTTGACAAGCTTTAACCCCAAGATGGTCTTCAACAAGTTCTTTAGGTAATGGAATAACAGCTACTCCTTTTTCGTTAAGTTCTTTTTGAATTTCTTCTGAAAGAGATTCTTTATAAAGTTTGCATGAACCACTCATAGCTCCTATTGAACCATCAGCTTTTGTTCCCATGGATTCTTTTATACCTGCAAGTCCTGTAATACTTACTCTTCCACCGAAACTTGGACATCTTAATATGCACATTGCACATCCGTTTCCGTATTTAGTACAGTTATTTATAGGTCCTGCTGTACCAGTTGCATCGATAAATACATCACCTTCATATAAATTACCGTCAGCATCTTCAACGCTTGAAATTCTTTCGTTTTTAATATCTATTTTTGTAATTCTTGAATTAAAAACTATATTAATTTTTAAATTTTCTAAGTGTTTTAAAACTTCACCGTGTGTTTTAGCTATATCATAAAGATTTGCATGTTTATGTCCAGGGAATTCAATATTAGTATGTCTTGAACATTTATCGCAAATTTCAAAAAGATCTCCGCTGCCCATAGCGATAATTTCTTCTGTTGCAGTATATCTTCCATTGTTTCTCATGATACCGCCAACTAATCCAGTACCAAGAAGCATATCAGTTCTTTCTAATAAAGTTACGTCTGCACCAGCTTTTTTAGCACTTATTGCTGCTGCACAACCGGACCATCCACCACCAACAATAACTATTTTTTTCATTTTAGCCTCCAATTTAAGTAAGAATTTTAGTGTGTTAAATATAAAAAAAACAAGGCAATTAAAAAACTAATCGCCTTGTTTATATAACAAAAAAAATTATACGCGTGTACAAAACGATAGCTCTCCACCATATGGTGACAGTCGCAGGACTCTTAATCCTGAAACCAGGCATGAATTATAGAGAATAATTCATCCTTCGGGGCCCTTCCCTTTTAGTAATAATCATTAGTATCTCTAATACCTCATCTTACTTACTCTTGTTAGGCCCGCCTCTATCTTTCGATATTCTATTAATGTTATTATAATGCCTTATAACTATTTATGCAACAGGTTTTCTGTAAAAAAATAAAGTTAATAAAATAACATCCGGTTTTTTCTCTTGTTTTCAACATTTTCTTGGACAAACTTTTTTTGTGTTGAATAGTTTTTTTGACAGTTAACTTTAGCTTTTGCCTAATTATACATTACTCATTTAAGCGTTTTGTTTGTAAAGTCAGAAACTAAATATACCATGATTATAAATTGATAAATTAAATTTCTGAGTCTTGTCATCCTGAGCAATAGCGAAGGATCTTATTTGTGTAAATCATAATTAAGTTTATTATTTCATAATTGCCAGGTAAGATAAAAAAAGTTAATATTGTAATAAATTGGAATATATAAAAACGTTGTCAAAATAAAAACAAAGAAGTATAATGTTATTAGAATAAAATTTTAATTTTAATTGTAAAAGGGGACAAAAAATGATTAAAGAAAATTCTATTAAGCTAGAAGAAGTTATGAATGAAATGGGATATATTGCAGACACATTAAGTATTGTTGCAGATTCAATGGTATCAAATATGAGCAGTGGAGAAGAGTTTGCAAGCACAATTTTTTTAATGAAAAAAATGCTTTTAAACAATGCAGAAAGTATTAATGATTTATTAAAAGATGAAATTGCATAAGTAAAATAATTATTAAAATTGTAAGTTTTACATAATATTAATAAAGAAATCTTCAAGAATATTTTTGAAGATTTTTTTATACCATCTATTTATACCCAAATAATGATTGACAAAACATGTTTTTTTTGGTAAAATAATTTAAATACGTTTTCCTTATGAATCGTATTCATATCATTTTAATTTAAACTCAAAAAGCATTAAAACTTAAAGAAATATTCTAAAATGGAATTCGAAAATAGGACAAGTTTTAAAAAATTAACCTATATATTAAACTTCAGATGAAAGGAATGTATAATTATTTTTAATTTAATTATACAATAATACGGATGAAAAAAATAATAAAGATTCTTTTAATAACTTGTTTATCAACAATAATTTTATGCTCAACTGCATTTGCAGCTGAAAATGGAACTGTTATAGCAAATATTCTAAATATAAGAAGTGGCCCATCTACTAGTAACTCAATAGTGGGCAAGCTCTATGTAGGAAATACAGTAAGTATAATAGCAAAAGAAAACAATTGGTATCAAATAGAATACGGCAATAAAAAGGCATATGTGTCTGGGGACTATGTTAGCATAAATGCTACATCACGTAGTTCATTTAGAACTGATGTTGCAACTATAAGCAACGAAGTAGTGTCTTATGCTAAAAATTATATAGGAGTTCCATATAGATATGGAGGAACAACTCCACTTGGTTTTGACTGTTCAGGTTTTACACAATATGTAATGAAAAATTTTAACATTTTTTTACCACGATCATCAGGGGATCAATACTCAATAGGAACAAGAGTTTCAAAATCTCAACTTATAGCAGGTGATTTAGTATTTTTTAACTCAGCAGGATCTAATAGAATTAATCACGTAGGAATGTATGTTGGTGATGGTAAATTTATTCATGCTCCAATACCTGGACAATCTGTAAAAATTGACTCTATAGTATCAGGATATTTTAATACATATTATTACGGCGCAACAAGAGTACTAAAATAAAAAACTAAAACTAACTAAGAAATTAAACCCCTAAATTGAAAATCTTCAATTTAGGGGTTATTTTATTATTTTTATTTCATAGAATTATCATGTCTAAACGCTTCTGCTTGATTTGCGATTTGTTCACTTAATTCTACGGCTCTTTTTGTAGACATAAATCCGCCTATATATCCATTTTGTCTTGATGTCATATTTGCTCTGCCTGTAACAGTAGGGTTAGCAATATTCAATTCTCTTGCAACTTCAGCTTTCATTTGATTTAAAGCTATTCTTGCTTCAGGAGCTACCATATTTTTTCTGTCCATTAAATTACCTCCGATTTCAAAATGTATTTATAGTTATTATTTGAATAAATGTATTATTTAAACTGTTATTATTTGTATGAAAAGTTATAAAAGTACAATTAAAAAATCCTCAGTAGAGGATTTTTTAATATTTTGCCATTAAGATGAGATAAATTTATTTATCTTTATTATTATCTTTTTTATTTTCTAATTTGTTATTATTGTCTTTAGCCTTATTTGCGTTGTGAGCTTTGCCTCTTCCGTTTTTCTCGTTTTTATCTTTTGCCATTTTAGTTGTTTCACCTCTTTTTATATAAAATATTTTAATTACATTATTTGCTTTGTTGAAAATAATATACTTGTTTTGTATTGAAATTTAAGAATAAATTACCATAAAATTAATTATTATTAAATTTACTTTAAAGTTTATTATGATATAATATTAAGTGAAGATTTTTTATCTAAATAGAAAATATGT
This sequence comes from Bacillota bacterium, assembly GCA_029239575.1. Lineage (GTDB taxonomy): Bacteria > Bacillota > Clostridia > Tissierellales > Sedimentibacteraceae > Sedimentibacter. Next base: position 7,315 of record JARBUP010000149.1, on the reverse strand, counting down.
TAGGGAGAATAAATTTTGAATCATTTTGTTTTGTTTGAAAACGTATGTAAATATTATAATATGGGCGGTATGAATATTGCTGCTTCTGATAATGTGAATTTTTCTATTAATAAAGGTGAATTTTGTGTAATTGTAGGTCCAAGTGGAGCTGGCAAAACTACAATTTTAAATATGCTTGGAGGAATGGATTCATGTGACAGTGGGACCATTAAATTAGATGACTGTATAGTTAGTGGATTAAATGAAAGGCAGCTAACAGATTTTAGGAGATATGATGTTGGCTTTGTTTTTCAATTTTATAATCTTATGCAGAATTTAACAGCTGTTGAAAATGTGGAGCTTGCTTCAGAAATATGTAAAAATCCAATGGATCCGAAATTAGCACTTGAACAGGTTGGATTATCTAACCGAACACAAAATTTTCCTGCACAGCTATCAGGAGGAGAGCAACAACGTGTTTCTATAGCAAGAGCATTAGCTAAAAACCCAAAGATTTTACTTTGTGATGAGCCAACAGGAGCTCTTGATTATAATACGGGTAAAAATATTTTAAAGCTTTTACAGGATACATGTCGCAATTTTGGTAAAACAGTTATTATAGTTACACATAATTTAGCGTTAACTCAAATGGCTGATAGGGTAATACATGTAAAAAATGGTTCGATTCAAAAAATAGAACTAAACGCTAATCCAGTACCTGTTGAAAGGATTGAGTGGTAGAGTGAAAAAAACATTTTTCAAAATTATTTTTGATGAAATAAAATCGAGTTTTGGACGGTTTGCAGCAATTTTTTCTATAGTTGCTTTAAGTATCGGTTTTTTATCAGGCCTTTTAGTTTCTACTCCAGATATGAGGGCAACTGCCGACATATATTATGATGAAAACAATACAGCTGACATTTTTATTAAAGCAACAAAAGGGCTAACTAAAAAGGATATAGATACTGTATCTAACCTAACAGGCGTAAAAGAAATAATGCCAGCATATGTCATAGATTCTTTGCTTAATGTAAATAATGAAGTTTTAACTGCTAAAATATTCGGTCTTCCTATTTTAAAAAATGGAAATGGTCTAATAAATAATTTGCAAATTATATCAGGAAGAATGCCTTTAAATGAAAAGGAATGCGTGGTAGAAAAAAGTTGGGGCACTATTTCAGAAATAGAAATAGGTAGTAAACTTACTATTTCAAAAGAAAATGAAGACTATGAAAATATAGGTGATACATATAATGTATTAGAATATACAGTAGTAGGAATTGTTGAAAATCCGTTTTATTTTTCAGTTGAAAGTGAAAGATCAAGCATAGGGAATGGAACAGCAAATGCACTTGTTTATGTTGATGAATCATGTTTTTCTATGAGCGTGTACACGGACTTTTTTATAAAAATTAATGATTCAGAAAAATATATGGCATTTACTGATGAATATGAAAATTATATAGAAAATTATGTGGATAAGCTAAAAACTATTGGAATAGAGCAATCTTTAATCAGAATTGCAGATATAAAAAATGAAGCTTACAAAGAATTAAATGAAGGAAAAAAAGAATACGAAGATTCAAAAGAAGAAGCAGAAACAGAACTTTCTGATGCTGCAATAAAAATAGCAGATGGCAAAAGAAAATTATTTGATGCGTCTTTAGAAATTAAAGAGGGTAAAATAAAATTACAAGATGCAAGAGAAACATTAAAAAAAGAAACAAATGATGCAACAACAAAAATAAATGATGGGTATGAAAAAATAAATGAAGCTAAAATAGAGCTTGATGATGGCGAGTTAAAATATGCTGAAGGAATAGTTGACCTTGAAAATGGCCAAATAGAATATACGGATGGATTGATGAAATTTCTTGACTCAGAAAAGGAATTATCAGAAGCTCAAGCAGAATTTAATCGAGGAGAACAAGAATATTTAGATGGAATAAAAGAACTCGAAGAAGGAAAAGAGAAAATCAAAGAAGGTAGCAAGAAACTTTCTAATGCAAAAAGCATGCTTATAGATGCAGAAAATCAATATGAAGCAGGAGTAAGAGAATTAAATAATCAAAAAGAACAATTTAATGCACTTATAGATCAAATAATTTAATGCACTTATAGATCAAATAATTAATGCATTAAATCCGAGCGGATTAACTTTTGCTTCAAGAGAAGACTTTTTTTATTCACTTCAAAATGATGAAACAACCAAAGGTGCTGTAACTTTAGTTTTAACGAGTATGAGAGATGCTGTATCTGTTCAATTATCTACTTTAGAAAATCAAAATTCGTTTCTACAAAATAGTATTGCGGAATTAGAATCTATAATTGAAAATATTAACAATGGTCCAATTGATTCAGAACAAGGACAATCTTTAGAAAACTATCAATCACAGCTTAATTCTTTAAAAGAACAGCAACAAATTTTACAAGATAATATTAATATTCTTCAAGGTAATTTACAAGGTTTACCTAAAAATTCTGATGAACTTCTTTATAGTTATAATTTATTAAAGCAAGGCGAAAATAAACTTGCAGATGCTTCAGCGCAAATAGCAAATGGTTGGGAAAAATATTATGATGGTCGAGCTCAGCTAAATCATGCAAAAGAACAAATAAAAGAAGCGGAAATCAAATTAGAAGAAGCAAAAGAAGAAATAGAAGAAAATCGTACTAAACTAAAGGATGCTTGGGTAGAACTTGAGGATGGGCGTTTAGAACTACAAGAAGCCAGCTTAGAATTAAAAGATGGACTTTTAGAAGCTGAAGATGCAAGAAAAGAACTTGATGAAGGCTGGGTAGAATATAACGATGGATTAATTGAGTTAGCAGATGCTGAAAAAACTTTAAAAGATGAAATAGCTAAAGCAGAAATTAAAATAAAAGATGGTGAAATAGATTTAGCTAATGGGCAGAAAGACTATATTAAGGGCATAGTAGAAATTAAAGACAATGAAATTAAATATCTTGATGCTAAAAAAGAAGCAGAAATAAAATTAGCAGATGCAGCAGTTGAATTATCAGATGCTGAAAAAGAAATAATTAATTTACAAACTCCAGAATGGTATGTGCTTGACAGAAATTCAAATGTAAGTTATGCAAGCTTTTCTGCAAATGCAGGAAAAGTAAGTGATGTAGCAAAAGTTTTTCCAGTATTCTTTTTTCTTATAGCAGCTTTAGTAACTTTAACTACTATGACTCGAATGGTTGAAGAAGAGCGTACTCAAATTGGAACATTAAAAGCTTTAGGTTATAGAAAATCAACTATTATATCAAAATATATTATTTACAGTGGACTTGCCAGTACTTTAGGATGTGTAGCAGGAATTTTAATTGGATTTAGATTGTTGCCAAGCGTTATTTGGAATGCATATAGAAGTATGTATCATCTACCAAGTTTAACAAACCAAATGTTATGGCGTTATGCGCTACCAGAAGCTTTCATAATAATATTGTTGACTGTAGCAGTAACTTATAATGTTTGCAGCAGTTCACTTAAAGAAAAGCCTGCAACTCTTATGCTTGCCAAAGCACCAAAAGCAGGAAAAAGGATTCTTCTTGAACGTATAGATTTTATATGGTCAAGAATGAAATTTTCTTATAAGTCAACAGCAAGAAATATCATGAGATATAAAAAACATTTAATTATGACAGTGGTAGGAATCGGAGGTTGTACAGCTTTAATGCTCACAGGATTTGGTCTTCTTGATTCCATAGGAAGCATTGCAAATACTCAATTTATAGAGTTGCTTAAATATGATTTAAATGTTGGGCTTGAAGATGTTGAAAAGTATGATGCTATATTAAATGAATTTTTAAATGATAAAAATAAAGTTGAAGATTATGCAAAAATATATACTGAAAATGGATATGTATCTAATAAAAACGAAAAAATATCAACAACAATAAAAGTTGCTGAACATTCAAATGACTTAACAAAAGTAATAAATTTAAGGGATAGATCATCTAAAAACGAAATTGAGTTTAATGATTCATCAATTATAATGACGGAGAAACTTGCAGAAATAATGGGATTAAAAGTAGGAGATATCTTTACACTTGAAAATAGTGATAACAAAACTGCTGAATTTATTTTAACAAATACAACTGAAAATTATGTTGGTTGTTATATTTATATTAATAAAAATGACTACACAGAATTTTATAAAAACGATATAGAGTACAATACTTTGCTTGTAAATACAACTGAAGAAAAAAGCCAAGAAGAATATATAAGCGAATTATTGACAAGTGATTCTGTTATGAATGTAGAACCAGTAACTCAAATTAAAAAATCTTTTGATAGTCTTCTTTCAAATATTGAATATATTGTAGTTGTAATAATTTTAGCATCAGGAACTTTGGCTGTAATTGTTCTTTACAATTTGACAAACATAAATATTAACGAAAGACGAAAAGAACTTTCAACTTTAAAAGTTCTTGGTTACCATAATGAAGAAGTTGCGTCCTATGTTTTTAGAGAAACTACAATTTTGAGTATGATAGGAACAATAGTAGGTTTACCTTTAGGAGCATGGCTTCACACATTTGTAATTCAAACTGTAGAAGCTGTAAACCTCATGATGGGAAGAAGTATTTCATTTAAAAGTTATGTGTATTCAGTTATAATAACACTGATATTTGCAATGCTTGTAAATTTGATTATGTATAGAAAACTAAGAAAAATAGAAATGGTTGAGTCTATGAAAGCTATAGACTGATACTAATAATATAATTTTGAAGCGCTGATTCAGCGCTTTATTTTTATATTATAACTAATTTCTGGGCTGCTAAACAATCAAGATGTTTTAAATCAATTAAGTAAATCATCAGGTGCTGTTTCTTCACAGATTCAATGAAACAAAAAAACTGGTGAGAAAAATTCCTACTCAGAATCAAGTTGAAGACTGGGTACAACAGGCATCAAAACTACCACGTGCATTAAATTACTAATAACTTAAGGAGCAGTTCATATATTATATGGACATGCTCCTATATTTTTATGTAATTAATAATACAAAAATAACTTGGTAAAGGTATAAATGGTTTTACAAAACAGATTATGACAACATATACAATAAGTTTGGTTTAAAATAATTAGAAAATGGTACTTAAAAATTGCAAGCTTATAGAAGAATTAATGGGAAGCATAACATGAAACTTTAGAAAACCATTTTTATAATATATGAAAGGAATTAAACATATGACTAATAAGAAATTAGTTCTTATTATTTCAATCATTACAATAATAGTTGTGCTAATAGCTTCAAATCAATTAATTAGCAATAAATATGATTTAAATCTTTATGAATATATAAATTATTCGATTCCAATTTCAACCGAAGAAACAAATTATTTATCAGAAAAAGGTACACTTTATTTTTCATCTGACAAAAATGCACCACCATTTGCATATATTGACAAAAATAGCGGCCAATACAAAGGGTTAGTATTAGACTACGTAAATGCTCTATCAATAGAATTAGGAGTGGATATCGAATTTGATGCTCAGGTTTGGGAAAATGTAATAAATAGCGTAATATCTGGTGATTCGGATATGTGTGATATTTTTCCCAGCGAAGAACGAATGAAAAATTTTATATTTTCAGAGCCGATTTACAGACTCCGAGCTATAGTGATGACAGATAAAAAAAGTTATGATATTGTTTATGCATATGATTTGTCTGGACATACTGTTGCAATACCTGCTGGAGATTATGCATATGAATATATAAATGAAAATATTCCTAATGTAAAAATTTTTGAAACATTTGATTTATTAGATTCAGTAAAAGCATTTCAAGAAGGGAAAGTTGATGCTGTAGTAGGGGATGAGCCTGTTTTAATTCATTTTATTGATGAACTCGGAATAAATGATAATGTAAAGATATTGGATTCTGTATTGTATGATAAAGAGGTAAGCATTGGCGTAAAAAGAGATGACTCACAGCTTGTTAATATTTTAAATAAAGGTATATTAAATTTAAAAAAGAAGAACTCTGTTGAAAAAATTCATCAAAAATGGTTTGGGATTTCAGCCCCAATATTAAAATATAAAGTTCCAGAAAAACTTATGTTAGTTTTGATTATTTTATTTAATGGATTAATTTTAATTTTTGTTGGAATAGCTTTCTTGAGTTATACATTAAAAATTGAAGTAAAGAAAAGAACTGATGATTTAAACAGAAGTAGGAATAATCTGCAATTGACAGTTGATTCACTTTCGAGTTTTTTGATTATTATAGATGAAAATAATTCTGTTATTAATGAAAATAAATCATTTAGCGAATATCTAAAAAAACAAAATGTTTCTGTGGAAAAAAATAATTATAGAAATATTCCAATATTAAATCACATAGATATAGGTCAAAGGTCAAGTAGTGAAAATGAGTTTATATTTAATGGGAAGTATTATGTATATACTATATCTGAATTAAATTATGAGGATAGTAAATATCTTATTGTTATTGAAGATATAACGGACAAAAAATTAAGCCAACAGCAAATTTTGCAGCAAAATAAAATGATTGCTTTAGGACAGCTTGCAGCAGGTGTAGCACATGAGATAAGAAATCCGTTAGGTATTATTCAAAATTATTGTTATATACTTAAAACTTATATTTTTAAAGAAGATCCAATAGCAGAAAATTCAATAGATGTAATTGAATCTTCTGTTCAAAGGGTAGATAAGATAGTTAACAATCTACTTAATTTCTCACATATGGAGAATAACAAATTAACATGTATCAATTTAAAAGAATCAATTTTAAATATTATATCATTAGAAAACAAAATTATATTGAAAAAAAATATTGAATTAAAAATTAATTGTAATGATGATATAAAATTCATCACAAGTATTGAATCATTAAATCATATATTTTTAAATTTATTATCAAATTCTTTAGACTCAATAGTTGATTTCGGAAAAATTTCAATTGATTTTAAAGTAGATAATGAATTTTTAATAATTGATTTTAAAGATACAGGAACTGGCATTAGTAAGGAAAATATTGAACGAATATTTAATCCTTTTTATACAACTAAAAAAGTAGGACAAGGTACAGGATTGGGACTATATATTGTTTATAATGAAATACAAAAAATAGGTGGTGAAATTCAAGTTTATTCAGAACTTGGGATAGGAACTACATTTAAAATGAAATTTCCATTTTTAAAGGGGTAGAACTATGTATGATTTCAAGATATTGGTTGAAGAAGATGAAGACGAATTTAGAAATGATTACAAACTTATGTGGCAACATAAGGGTTATGACGTTACCTTAGCATCATCTGGTGAGGAATGATTGAAGTGTTTGGAAGAAAACAATTATGA
>JARBUP010000148.1 GCA_029239575.1 Bacillota bacterium | reverse complement strand
AAAGGGGTACAATATGCCATCAAAAGTTTATTTTATGAATGACAGAGCAAACAGCCTGCAGGAAAGCACGCCGTTTAAAGGTGTAAAATTATTACGTGATGCTGGTCTTGAAACACTTTTTAAAAAAGGAGATACAGTTGGAATAAAAATTCATATGGGGGAGTATGGTAACTCTCTTAATCTACGTCCTCACTGGGTTGGTGCTATTGTTGAAGAAGTTAAAAGATTGGGTGGAAAGCCTGTAATTGTTGATTGCAATACAATTATTTTTTCAGATTATTCATCAAGAGCTACAAAGAGTGATCACCTTAGATCTGTATCAAGGCATGGTTTCAATGAAGAAACTATGGGCTGTCCTATTTGGATTTGTGATGGTGATTATGGATTTGATGACGTTCAGGTAGAAATACCAAACGGTGTTTATATGAAACATTCTTTCATGGGTAAGAAACTCCTTGAATTAGATGCGGTAATTGTTGTCACCCATTTTAAAGGTCATCCAATGGGTGTTTATGGAGGTGCTTTGAAAAATATAGGCATAGGTATGGGTTCAAAAAGAGGTAAGATTTCTACCCACTTTATGAATCATCCTGTTTATGGCATACAAAATTTGACAGTAAATCAAGATGCTGCAAAACAAGCAAATCAAGGTCCTTCTCCTACATTAATAGAACGTTGTATAAAAGGTTGTCCTTTTGATGCTTTTGAGTGGAAAGATGACATGTTCTTATTCCATAAGGAAAAATGCGGTAAGTGTGCTGGTTGCTTTAGTTCAGCGCTATTTGCAGGTGTATTGAACTTAAAGCCTGAAATTACTGCTGCATGGGCACCTACCATATCTGATGCAGCTTCAGGATATATGAATGCCATTGGAAAAGATAAATTTATATTTTTAAATTATGCTTTTGATATAACTCCTTGGTGTGATTGTGTTAATTATCACGACAAAGCATTGGTTCCAAATATAGGTATTTTTGCATCAAAAGACCCTGTAGCCATAGATATGGCATGCATAGAAAAATCAGAAGAATTAGCAGGCGTGCCAGGATCAAAAACAGAAGAATTTGGTTTTGATGAACCAGGAACAGAGAGATTTACAAATGTTTCAAGTATGGCTAAAGTAAGTCAGTGGGCACAATGTAACGCAGGTGAGTTCAATGGCATAGGTTCAACAGAATATGTTCTAGTAGAATCTGAAACAGCAGAAGAAACTGATTTCTGGTTTGCTCCATATACTCCTGATAATGTTATCGGTTTTGTAAATAAAAAAGAATTAAGCAGCGGCAATTATGAACCGGGCGAATATTTCTATGAATTGCCTAGATTATCCTTATCAGAATTACATATTAAGCCTAAAGGAAAAGTAGATGAAATTTCTATTTTAGACGAAGATGATTATGAGTAATAATTGCAATAATATTAATTTAAATAAGGAGGAAAAAATATGTTAGGTGGATACGCTGGTAAGATGTTATTTGTAAATCTTACAAATGGTACTTTTGAAGAAAAAGAATTATCCGAAGAAATGGCTGCTAAATATATTGGGGGATATGGAATTGGTGCGAAAGTTTTATATGATATGATGCCTGTTGGAGCCGATCCTTTGGGACCTGAAAATATGCTTGGATTTATTACAGGTCCATCAAATGGAGCAAAAGCTTTCTTTGGTGGCAGATATACTCTTGTATGCAAATCTCCTGTTACAGGAGGATGGAATGATGCAAATTCAGGAGGATTTTTTGGACCTGAATTAAAAAAAGCGGGATATGATGCAGTGTTTTTTACAGGAGCATCTTCTAAACCTGTATACCTATATATAAATGATGGTAAAGCTGAATTAAGAGATGCAACTCATCTCTGGGGAAAAAATACAAAGGAAACTTGGGAAATTTTAAAAGCTGAAACTGGAGAGCCTAAAGTTCGTGTAGTTGCAATTGGACCTTCTGGAGAAAGATTATCACTTATGGCGTGCCCAATAAATGACGGACATCGAGCACCTGGAAGAGGCGGCGGTGGAGCTGTTATGGGTTCGAAAAATTTAAAAGCTGTTGCAGTAAGAGGTACAGGTGTTGTTCAAGTTGCAAATCCAGAAAAAGTAGCTGCAATTAATAAAAAGATAAGTGTAACAATGAAAGACAATCCAGGTGCATCAGCTTATGGAGCATATGGAACCGGAGTAGGAACTGGTGCTTCAGCTTTAAACGGAGATTCACCTGTTAAAAACTGGGGTGGTGTAGGCGTTGTTGATTTTGGAGATGAAAGTGCTACTAAAGTTGCTGCAGGAACATTCGATCAGAAATATAATGTAAAGAAATATGCATGTTCTAATTGCCCTTTAGGATGTGGCGCAGAATATGAAGTAAAGGATGGAAAATGGCCTTTGCCTCAGACTGAAAGACCTGAGTATGAAACAGCAGCAGCTTTTGGTTCTACATGTCTTTGTGATGATATTGAAGCAATAATGAAATGCAATGAAATATGCAATACGTATGGTATTGATACAATTTCAGCAGGCATGACAGTTGCATGGGCTATGGAATGTTACAATGAAGGAATACTTACTAAAGATGAACTTGATGGTATTGATCTTAAATGGGGTAATGGTGAAGCTATTGTTTCAATAATGGAAAAGATTGCAGAAGGAATTGGTGTAGGTGCTGTTTTGGCAAATGGTTCAGCATATGCTGCAAAGAAATTTGGCAAGGGTGCAGAATATCTCCAAACTGCATCAGGTATTGAACTTCCAATGCATGACCCTAGAAATGCACCTGGATTTGCAAGGACATATCAATTTGATCCTACTCCTGGACGACATGTAAAAGGAGGTCTTGGACTGGCTCAGATGGCTGGGGCACCAATTGGAGATAAATATGAATATACTGCAACCGGATATTTGGATGCAAAACTTACAGCAGGCCAAGAAATTTTAAATTGTGGCGGATTCTGTTTGTTTATGGCAGTTGTCGGAGCGGGTGATTTTGTAAATGAATACATTGAGGCTATTACTGGAAGAACTTTTAAAGGTCAAAATGCTGATGAAACAGGACTACGCATACTGACACTGAGACAATCATTTAATGTTCGTGAAGGAATAAAACCAAGTGATATGACAATACCAAAACGTGCAGTAGGAAATCCTAAATTAACTGCTGGACCTCTATCAGGCGTGACAGTTGATAATGATAAGCTTGCTAATAATTTCTTTGCATATGTTGGATGGGATAGAGTAACTGGTAAACCATCATTGAATGCACTTGAAAAACTTGGTTTAGACGAAGTTGCTAAAGATTTATACGGAGTTGCTGAATGCGCCGCTGAATAGATTAAACAATAAAAAATAATTAGAATGAGCTTCAAAAATGATTTTAATAATTGGAGTTCATTCTAACATTTAAGGAGGTATATATTTTGAAAAAAGTTCTTATAACAGGCGGAGCTGGCAGCATGGGCAAAGAATTATCCATAGCACTTGCTCAAAAGGGTTATGAAGTATACGCTTTTGATATTCCTAATGCAGATTATTCAGGATTTGATGAATTAGGAATAACAGGTATAAAAGGAGATATTACTGATTTGAATTCTGTAACTCAAGCGGTTACAGGCAAAGATATGGTAGTACATCTTGCAGCATTGCTGCCGCCAGTAAGTGAAAGAAGTTGGGACAAAACTTATGCAGTTAATGTTAATGGAACAAAAAATCTTGTTGATGCAATCATAGCTACAGGCAGTAAAACACGCCTCATATTTTCATCAACAGTTGCAACATACGGCGATACTACAGGCAAAGAGCCACCTATACGAACTTCTACTCCTCAAAATCCAAACAGCAATTACAGTAAATCTAAAGTAGAGGCTGAAAAATACGTACTTGAATCTAATATTCCATACACAATTCTCAGGGTGTCAGGAGTAGTGTTAGCAGCTTTAATGGATCCTCCTAACTGGCCATTTATTTCAGAACAAAGGGTAGAATTTGTATACAGAGGGGATGTAGTTACTGCTCTTATTTCTTCTGTAGATAAAGAAGAATCAACAAATAAAATTCTAATTATTGCAGGTGGAAGTACATGGCAGATGAAAGGTTATGAATTTGTAGCAAAATTTTTAGAAGTTCTCGATATTGACGTGGAGGATGCAGAATATCCTGATAAGTCAACTTATTCTGATTGGTATGATACTGAAGAGTCACAAAAGATTTTAGATTTTCAAAAAACTGATTTTCCAAAATTTTTACAATTGCTGCAAAAGGCAGTTGATGATGCCATTAACGGATTTTAACACGGGTGATCAAATTGAATATTAAATTAAAATATTTAGGTCTTTATACTACTAACTTACCTTCAAATATTGAAATAACTAATAATGCTACTATAAAAGAACTCCTTATAGCTATAAGCAATAAAGTTGATAATCAAACTTTTGAAATGATAAAATCTGCTGTATTCTTAGTTAACAGCTCAAAAGCATATATGAATACAGTTTTACATGAAGGTGATAATTTGCTAATCCTATACACATTAGGAGGAGGTTAACAAAAACAAAATCCAAAGTTCTCAAAATTGAGGACTTTGGATTTTGTTTTTGACTTGTTTATATGGCATTATTTATGGTATAAATATTATTAGGAGTGATATTATGTATAAAGATGAAATATCAATGATTACGCAAGATATATTAAATGAAGATAAAAAGGGTAGGAAAAACAGTATTATATAGATTTTTTCAGAAGATTAGTTTGGGGGATTTTTAAAATGAATGAGGGAATTATTGAAATAGATTTACATGGAATGAATTGTTATAAGGCTAAGATTATGATTGATAGTAAATTAAGAAAAGCTAATGGAAGTGTATACTGTATTAGATTGATTCATGGATACAATTCTGGTACGGATTTAAAAAATATGATTATTGATGAATATAGTTTTGGAAAACACCCAAAGGTCATAAAGATTAAGCCTGGAAGTAATGCTGGCATTACAAATTTAATACTTAGGGAATTATAAGAATTAATAAATAATATGTAAAATTATAGTGTAATTAAAATTTAACAAAAAAAATTTGTCTTCTATTTTATTAGAGGACTTTTTTATAACTTATTTTGACAAAAAAATAGAAAAATGTTAAAATTGATTTACGTTTGCATTTTTGAAAAGGAATTTTAAGTAACAGTGATTGATGTACTTTAATTTCTTAGACAATTTATATATTTAAAATTATGATTTTAAAATTTTATCTTGAAGGTGAATTTATGATTATTAAAAATAACGATTATGAAGAATTGAATGAAATTGAAGATATAATATCTTTAAATCTTGAAAATAGAGGATTGGATAAAGTAAAGTTAGAAGGCCAACTTAAATCCTGTGTATATTCTTTGAATGACAGCAAAACTATTGTTATAGTAACAGGTTTTGCAATAAAAGCTGCTAAAGTTGGCGAAACTGATGGACCGCCAGGAGCTTTAGCATTAGCTTATGCACTTGAAAAATTAAATAAAAAAGTTATAATTGTAACCGATAAATACTCAGAATCTTTTTTAAGAATAGGAACTAAATTATTAAACCTTCATACTATTATTTATATATTTGAAGAAAATAAAGAAAGAGAACAAACTGAAGAGATATTAAAAGAATTTAAACCTGATCATATTATTGGAATAGAACGACCAGGAAGAAACATTCATAATAAATGTTATTCAATGCGCGGAGAGGATATAACAAGCTTTTGCCCTAACACAGACTTGCTTTTTATAAAAGCAAAAGAACTTAATATAACAACGTCAGCAGTTGGTGATGGCGGAAATGAAGTTGGAATGGGAAAAGTTATGAAGTTTGTGCAGAAATATGTAAATAACGGCAATATTATATGTGCACAATTTGAATCTGACAATCTTATTATAGCAGGGGTTTCTAATTGGGGAGCATATGGAATTTGTGCTGGCTTAAGTATTATTAACAACAAAACAGTCATGTATGGGGAAGATATATATGATGATATATTAAAAGAAATTGTAAAGGCGGGAGCTGTTGATGGCTGTAGTAAAAAAAATGAAGCAACAGTTGATGGCTTAACTTACGAAGAAAATTTAGATGTTTTTATTAAATTAAAAAATTTAGCTTGCAATAGTATAGGTTATAAATTATCACCAGTAAATTAAATTAAGTAAAAAATGTTCGAGGGAAATACATTCCAATCGAACATTTTTTGTATTTTAATTTAAATATTATTATTTAAGACCGTTATTTGCTGCTTGTTCTCCAAGCTCTACTAATCTTTTTGTCATATATCCACCGACATATCCATTTTGTCTTGAAGTTAAATTACCTTTGTCCATTGATTGGTAATTTGTTAATCCTAATTCATTTGCTATTTCTGCCTTCATTTGGTTAAGAGCCTGTTTAGCTTCTGGTACAACTATATTATTACTTGAATTTCTGCTCATTGTTTATACCTCCTTTTGTTGGTGTAATTATAGTTTAAACAATTTCTATAAAAATATAACAAGTAGTTTTTAACTTTTATGGAAATTGATTTTCAAAGTATTTTACAATAAAATTTTCCGACTTTTTTCCTATATACAAATCACAAGATTTTGTTATATAATGATGTCATATTTAAATTTTTTTCTAAGAAGGTTAATGAAGAATGAAAAGAATTAAAGATGTTTTTAGTGATTTTAAATTAGGAGATAATATTAGTATTGCTATAGTAGACGATGTAGTTTTAAGTAAAAATACTAAAACTATTGAAATGAAAATCAGTTCAGATAAATATATTGAATTAAGAGAGTTAGATAATCTTAACGATTTTATTAAAAAAAGATTTGGATTGAATGAATGCAAAATAGTGGTAAATTATGCTCATGGAACTTATAAAAAGCCCATAGAAGAAGAATTGAAAAATATAGTATTTCACTTAGCAAATAACTATCCTGCGTTAAAAT
>JARBUP010000003.1 GCA_029239575.1 Bacillota bacterium | reverse complement strand
TAAATGCTCCATATGACCATCCTTCAAGAGATATGTCAGATACATTTTACATATCCGATAACTTATTGTTAAGAACACAAACATCGCCAGTTCAAATAAGAGTTATGAAAGAAGGAAAACTTCCGATAAGAATGGTTTCAGCTGGAAGAACATTTAGATTTGATGATGTAGACGACACTCATTCTCCAATGTTTCATCAAATGGAATGCCTTGTTATAGATAAAGGTGTTACAATGGCTAATTTAAAGCATTCAATTGATGAATTCGTAAAAGAATTATTTGGTAGTGAAATGAAAACGCGTTTTAGACCACATAATTTCCCATTCACAGAACCAAGTGCTGAAGTTGATGTATCGTGTACAAAATGTATGGGCAAGGGATGTCCGTCATGTAGTGGAACAGGCTGGAGTATGGAACTTTTGGGTTGCGGGATGGTACACCCAAATGTTTTAAGAAACTGTGGAATTGATCCAGAAATATATTCTGGTTATGCATTTGGTATGGGAATAGATAGAGTTACCATGGTAAAATACGGAATTTCAAATATAAGATTATTATTTGAAAATGATGTAAGATTTTTAAAACAATTTTAATTAAAGGAGGCTTATAATAGATGTTAGTACCTATTAAATGGATGAGCCAATATGTTGATATTAATACAGATGATAAAACATTGGCTGATAAATTAACACTTACAGGTTCACACGTTGATGCTGTAATAGATTATAATAAAACTGTAGAAAATGTTTTAACAGGAAAAATACTTGAAATAGAAAAGCATCCAAATGCTGACAAATTGGTTGTTACACAAATAAATGTTGGTGGTGACGAACCTGTTCAAATAGTTACAGGTGCAAACAACATGAAAGTTGGAGATATAGTTCCCGTTGCTTTAGAAGGAGCAGTTCTTCCAAATGGAGTAAAACTTAAGAAAACTAATTTTAGAGGCCTACCATCATATGGTATGATGGTTTCTTATGAAGAATTTGGGTTTGATGACAAAGTAATTCCTAAAGAATGTAGGGATGGTATTGTCATACTTTCACCTGAAACTGAAATAGGTAAAGATGTAAAAGAAGTATTGGAATTAAACGGAAGTGCTTTAGAAGTTGAAGTAACATTTAACAGACCTGATTGTTTAAACATTATAGGTATGGCAAGAGAAACTGCTGCAACTTTAAATACTGAGTTTAAATTTCCTGAAATAAAAATTAATAATGAACAAGATGATATAAAAGATTATTTAAACGCTGTTGAAATTAATGATGAAGATTTATGCAGTCGTTTTTATGCTAAAGTAATTAAAGATATTAAAATTGGACCATCACCTTTATGGATGCAAAGATCATTAATGGATGCTGGTATGAGACCAATAAGTAATATAGTTGACGTAACAAATTTTGTTATGTTAGAGTTAGGTCAACCACTACATGCATATGATTTACAAAAAATAACTGGTAAAAAATTAATTGCAAGAAGAGCAAAAGCAGAAGAAAAAATGATAACTATCGATCAAGTTGAAAGAAATTTAAGTGAAGATATGTTAGTTATAGCTGATTCAGAAAAACCTGCTTGTATTGCTGGCGTTATGGGTGGATTTAATTCTGAAATAAACAGTGAAACATCAATTATGGTTTTGGAAAGTGCAAGTTTTAATCCTAAATCAATTAGAGAAACATCTAAGAAATTAGGCATGCGTTCTGAAGCTTCTGCAAGAAATGAAAAGCCTATGGGCTATATGATGTGTGAAATAGCTAGCAAAAGAGCATGTCAGCTTATAGAAATGATTGGTGCTGGAACAGTTGTTGGTGGCTATCTTGAAGCTGGAAAAAACAGTTATATACCACCTATTGTAACTCTTCGTCCTCATAGAGCTGTAGAGCTTCTTGGAGTTGAAATTGAAGTTAATCAAATGCTTGATTATTTAAATACTCTTGAAATAGAAAGTACATACGATGGAGAAATAATAAGTTGTAAAATTCCATATTTTAGAACTGATATTGAACAAGAAGCTGATGTTATTGAAGAAATAGGAAGAATGTATGGACTTGAAAATATTAAGTCTTTACCTCTTCAAGGTAATATTAGAGTTGGAAGAAAGTCTGAAAAACGCTATGTAGAGGACGAAATAAAAAATATATTAAGTTCATTAGGTCTTTGTGAAATAACAACATATTCTTTTATCAGTCCAAAATCATATGATACTATATGTGTACCAGAAAATAGCAACTTAAGAAATTATGTTAAAATTATAAATCCATTAGGTGAAGATTTTAGTTCTATGAGAACAACTTTAACTACTAACATGATGGATGTAATAAAAAGAAATTCAAATAAAGGCGTTGAAGAAGCTAAACTTTATGAAGTTGGAAATACATTTGTACCACTTCAACAACCTATTGTTGATAAACCATTAGAAAAATCAAAAATCTGTATTGGAATGTTTGGAAAATATGATTTCTTTGATTTAAAAGGTATTGTTGAAGAACTTATATCAAGATTTGGTGTTAAGATATCATTAAAACCTATTAAAGATAACAGTTCTTTCCATCCTGGAAGAACAGCTGGCATGTATATAAATGATGAATTTATAGGAATTTACGGTGAAGTGAGCAACGAAGCTCTTAATAATTATGGGTTAAACCACAAAGTTTATTTAGCTGAAATAGATGTTGAAAAAATAGTAGAATATAAAAATACAAATTGGAAATATGAAGCATTACCAAAATATCCATCCATGGTAAGAGATATTGCGGTAAAAGTTAAGGATGAAATTTTAGCTGGTGATATGGAAGAAGCAATAAAAACAGTTAATCCTTATATAATCGAATCTGTTAAATTATTCGATGTTTACAAAGGCGAACATATAGAAGAAGGATATAAATCAACAGCATTTTCAGTAACTTATAGAAATAAAGAAAGAACTTTAAAAGAAAAAGAAGTAGAAAGAATTCACAAAATAATCTTAGAAACACTACAAATAAAATTTGGTGCAACGTTAAGAAATTAAGAAATTTTAGGGGACAGTGAATGTCCCCATATGAATTTATGGAGGTAAAATGGATCGCGTAGCTTTTAGCATTTTTGGCATAGAAGTAATGTGGTATGGTATTTTAATATCAACTGGTGTTTTATTAGGAATAGTTGTGGCACTTAGAGAATGTAAAAGAGTTGGTTTTAAAGAAGACAATTTAATAGATTTTTTGCTTTATGCTATTCCGTCATCTATTTTAGGAGCTAGAGCTTATTATGTAATATTTTCATGGGATTACTACAGCAAAAATTTAAATGAAATTATTAATATAAGACAGGGCGGCCTTGCTATACATGGTGCTTTAATAGCCGGAGTAATTGTAGGTATATTATTTTGTAAAAAAAGAAAAATTAATGTCTTTCAAATTCTTGATATAGTAATACCTTCAGTTGCACTTGGTCAATCAATTGGCAGATGGGGAAATTTCGTAAATCAAGAAGCTTATGGTGGACCTACAAATTTACCATGGGGTATTATAGTTGATGGAGTTAAAGTACACCCAACATTTTTATATGAATCTATAATAGATTTCGCTTTGTTTTTATTTCTTATAAGGTTTAGAAAAAATAAGAGAAAAGCACAAGGAGAAGTATTTGCTCTTTATATAATAATTTATTCTATAGGAAGATTTATTGTTGAAGGACTTAGAACCGATAGTCTCATGTTTTTAAATATGCGAGTTGCTCAGTTAATAAGTGTTTTTTTAGTAGTGGTGGGTATTTATCTTTTTAACGTTTTAAGAAAACAAAATTCTTCAATTGATGACAAGTAAAAAAATGTAAAAACATTTAAATTTAACCAGTTAAGGCATTTGTGTGCATAACTGGTTTTTTTATTTTGTAAATTGTGGACAAAAAAATATAAAAATAAAAAAATAATAGTGGAACATTTTACCCACTTTGTGGTATAATTACCCCAGTAGGTGGTAGAAAATGTTTACTGGTGAATACAATCATTCATTTGATGAAAAGGGAAGAGTAATCATACCTTCCAAATTAAGAGAAGAGCTTGGGGAAACGTTCTACATAGGTAAAGGTTTGGATAAATGTTTATTCGTTTATCCTATTGAAACATGGGCGGAATTTGTTGGTAAACTAAGAAACCTATCTACTTTCAACAAGCAAGAAAGATTTTTTCTAAGACAATTTATTTCCGGATTTTCTGAATGTAGTTTTGATAAACAGGGTAGAATATTAATTCCACCTACACTCAGAGAATTTAGTGGATTAAAAAACGAAGCTACTATAATTGGGGTTATAGATAGAATTGAAATTTGGAACAAAGAAAGTTGGAATGAATATTCAAATAATGAAGAATATGACTTTGACTTGATATCAGAAAAAATGTCAGAATTGGGGATAGGATTATAAGGAGGAATGACATGGATTACAAACATAAATCGGTTTTACTTAATGAATCAATTGAAGGGCTTAATATTCGGCCTGATGGTATTTATGTCGATGCAACTTTAGGCGGGGGTGGACATACTTATGAAATCCTAAAAAAAGTTACTTTGGGGAAAGTAATAGGCATTGACCAGGATGATTATGCTATAAATAGAGCATCTGAAAAATTAAAGGAATTTAGTAATTTTATACCAGTAAAAAGCAATTTTTATAATATAAAAAATGTACTGGAAAATTTAAATATAGAAAAAATAGACGGAATATTATTTGACCTTGGTGTTTCATCATTTCAATTAGACATTCCTGAAAGAGGTTTTAGTTATAATAATGATATGCCTTTGGATATGAGAATGGATAAAAACCAAACTACTACTGCAAGACATATTGTAAATGGTTATGAAGAATCAGAACTTGTGAGAATTCTTAGAGATTACGGCGAAGAAAGATGGGCATCAAGAATAGCAAAATTTATTGTTGAAGAAAGAGAAAAAGAATTTATTGAAACAACAGGACAATTAGTTACCATCATAAAAAAAGCTATTCCAAAACAAGTTAGGCAAGAAGGTGGTCATCCTGCAAAGAGAACTTTTCAAGCTATAAGGATTGAAGTTAATAAAGAACTTGAAATTCTCGAAAATGCATTGAAGGATGCTGTTGATTGTTTAAGTGAAGGTGGAAGAATTTGTGTAATAACATTCCATTCTTTAGAGGATAGAATAATAAAAAATGCTTTTGTTGATTTAAATAAAGACTGCATATGCCCACCAGAATTTCCTAAGTGCATGTGTGATCACAGACGTAAATTAAAAATAATCACAAGAAAACCAATGACACCATCATCAGAAGAATTAGAAGAAAATCACAGAGCACACAGTGCAAAACTTAGAATAGGAGAAAGGATGTAAAATTCTATGTCAGCGTTAAGAAAAGAAGCATTTGAATACGAATATGGATATGAAACTTTAGAACAACCAAAGAAAAAAGTTAGCATAAAAACAAAGAAGAAAAATAAAATATTTGTAGACAGCTTTAAAAATTCTGCAAAAATTGGAGCAACATTTGTTTTAGGCATTTTATTAGTTTATAATTATGCTACAATAACTGATAAACAAATGGAATTAAGTTCATTAAATGAACAAATTGCTGAATTAAACAATGATTTAGATAAATACAACATTTCTTTAGAGAGCATAAAAAATACTAACAAAATTGAAGAAGTTGCAAAATCTTATCTTGGAATGAATTATCCTACAAGAAAACAAACAGTTTTTTTGGACTTTGCATATGCAGGTTCAGGCGTTACTGAAGAAGAATCAAATGTACCTACAAAAGATAATATGCTTTATGGATTTATTGATAAGGTAATAGGTTTTATTCAGTAAAGGGGGAAACTATATGAAAAGAAATAGCAAGAGAGGAAGTACTAACCTTCTAAATAAAAAGAGGATGTTGGTATTTTTACTCTGCTTTTTTTTAGGAACAATTGCTTTAATTATTAGGCTTGGATATATTCAACTCATAAAAGGAGAGGAGTATAAAAAAGCTGCCATGGAAAACTGGGCGAGAGATATTACTATTAGTGCTAAGCGCGGAACAATATATGATGCGAGAGGAAAAAAACTTGCTGTAAGTGTTAACTCTAACACTGTAACATGTTTTCCGGCTGATGTAAAAAAAGGTGCTAAAAAATCTAACTCAACATCAGAAAATTCTGAATCTTCAGAAACTTTAGAAGTTGATGTTGCAACAAGTAAACCTGAAGATGAAAACAAGCTGACATCATTATTAAAATCGTTAAATGGAAAATTAGCGGATGATAAAACAGATGTAAGTGAAGAAAACCAAGAAGCAGTTGAAGTTATGGATGAAATTCCTACTAACAATAAAACTCCAGAAGAAACTGCTGAAATTTTATCATCTATTTTGGAAATGGAATATGATGAAGTTCTAGAAAAAATAACGTCTAATTATTCATATATTGTTTTGAAAAAATGGGTAACTGACGAACAAGCAGAGAAAATTAGAGAACAAGAATTAAGCGGTATAAATGTTATAGAAGATAATAAAAGAGTATATCCTTACGGAAATTTTGCTCCACATATTTTAGGCTTTACTAATGTGGATCAAAACGGCTTATACGGTATTGAAGCAACATTTAATGAATATTTAACAGGTGTACCTGGAAGAATGGTTGTAAACACAGATGCAAATGGTAGAGAGCTACCTTTTGGATATAACGAATATTATGACTCTGAAGATGGTGATGGTGTTGTATTAACCATAGATGAAGTTATACAGCATTATGCAGAATCTGCAGCAGAAAAAGTTAAAAATGATTATAAAGCTAAACGTGCTACAATAATAGTTATGGATCCCAAAACTGGGGATGTGCTTGCTATGACTTCTAAGCCCGATTATGATCCTAATGATCCTAAAATTCCTATTGATGAAACAGTAAAAAAGGAATGGGAAACTTTAGATGATAAAAGTTTACAAGAAGCATGGTTTGATATGTGGCGAAATCCTGCAGTAAATGATATTTATGAACCAGGTTCTACTTTTAAATTAATAACTACTGCAGTTGCATTAGAAGAAAATAAAGCTACTCTTGAATCAACATATTTTTGCGATGGATTTGTAAGGCAAATTAAAGGTGAAAGAATTAAATGTTGGAGATATTACCGACCACATGGAGAACAGACTTTATCAGAAGCAATACAGAATTCATGTAATGATGCATTAGCTCAAATGGGTTTAGATATTGGAAAAGATATATTTTATAAATATGTTAAATCATTTGGATTTGAAGAAAAAACAGGTATTGATTTAAATGGTGAAGCTTTAGGTTTAATTAAAGAACCAGCAAATATGAAAGATGTTGACGTAGTTACGCAAGCTTTTGGTCAAGGTGTTGCAGTAACACCTATTCAATTAGTAACTGCTGTATCTGCAATAGCTAATGGTGGAGATTTGTTAGAGCCAAAAATAGTTAAAGAATTAATAGATGAAAATGGAAATGTAGTTAAACATTTTGATACAATTATAAGAAGAAATGTTATATCAAAAGATACATCACAAAAAATGCTTCAAATAATGAAAGATTCGGCAGAAGCTGGTACTAAACAAGCATATAGAGCAGGTTATAGAATTGGTGGTAAATCAGGTACTGCTCAAAAAGTTATTGATGGACGTTATGTTGAAGGAAAATATATATCTTCATTTGTTGGTGTAGCTCCAGTAGATGATCCAAAAGCTGTTGTATTAGTAATGGTTGATGAACCTGATAAAACAATAGGGTCATATGGAAGTATTGTAGCTGGACCTGTAGCAGCAGATTTATTAGAAAATATTATGAAATATTATGATGTTGAACCAGTTTATACAGAAGAAGAATTAGGTAAAGTTGCGGCTCAAACAGTGACTGTTCCTGAAATATTAGGTTTAACAGTTAAAGAAGCAACTGATAAATTAATAAGGGTAGGATTAGAAAGCAACATTACAGTAGAAGTCGATGAAAATACTTTAGTTAAGTCCCAATTCCCTAAAGCAGGAGAAAAGGTAGTTAAGGGATCTGTTGTTACTATGATACTAAAATAATCAAACAGAACGCATGCACTAAAGTGCGCTGCGTTCTGTTTTTCTTTAGTGTAAAAATTTATAGTAATGTAATTATAATTTAATTAGAAATATTCAACTTACTATAAATACTAAAATTTAAATTCTTAATTGAAGTTGAATATTAAATGTGATAGAATTAATTTGTTGATTTTAAAAATTAAGTTTTTTTAATAATAATATTGTAATTAAAAAATGTAAAGGGAGCATGTTATGAATATAAAAGAATTACTAAGCCAAGTTAATTATATAAATTTTGAAGGCGATGATAGTATAAATATAACAGGAATAACAAATGATTCAAGAAAAGCAAAATCAGGAGATATTTTTGTTGCAATACATGGTTTTACTTCTGATGGACATAAATTCATAAATAATGCTTTACAAAATGGTGCTTCAGCAGTGCTATGTGATAACATACCTGATGATGTAAAAAACAAAAGCAGCTTTATAGTTGCAAAAAATCCTAGAGAAATAATGGCTCAAGTAGCCAGTGTTATATATGACCATCCATCAGAAAAATTAAGCTTAACTGGAATAACAGGAACTAACGGAAAAACAAGCACAACATATTTATTAAAAGGAATATTTGAACTTTTAAAAGAGAAAACCGGTGTAATAGGTACCATGGGAGTATTAGTTGACAATGAAAAAATAAAAATAGACAACACTACTCCTGAATCAGCTGATATTCAATTCTTTTTAAAAGAAATGATAGAAAAATCAGTTCAGCATTGCTTTATGGAAGTTTCATCCCATGCTCTTGAATTAAATAGAGTTGATAATTTAACAATAGATGTTGGAATTTTTACTAATTTAACAAGGGACCATTTAGATTTTCATAAAACAATGGAAAATTATTATCAAGCAAAGAAAAAATTGTTTTATTTAACTAAGAAAAATAACATTATTAATGTTGATGATCCTTATGGAAAAAGGCTTTATAAAGAATTAAAGCAAGAAAATATAAATGCCCTTTCAGTAGGAATAGATAATCAAGCAGACATTAAAGCTTCAAATCTTGTTACTACTATGAAAGGAACAAGTTTTGATTTAAATGTATTAGGTGTTGTTAAAAAAATGCATGTAAACACTCCTGGAAAATTCAGTGTATTAAACTCACTTGGAGCATTGGGTGCAGCTTATGTACTTGGAGTTGATTTAGATAATATTATTTTTGCACTTGGAAAAATAAAAGGTGTAAAAGGTAGATTTCAAATGCTTGAAAATAATCTTGATTGTATTATAATTTGTGATTTTGCTCACACACCTGATGGACTACAAAAAGTAATGGATACTATAAATGAATTTGCAATTGGTCGAAAAATTGTAATGTTTGGTGCTGGTGGAGAAAGAGATATTTCAAGGCGTGCTCCTATGGGAGAAATATCTGGAAAGTATTGCGATCTTAGTATTTTAACATCGGATAATCCAAGATTTGAAAATCCATATGACATTTGTAAGGAAATAGCAGTAGGCGTAGAAAAATATAGTGGCGAATATAAAATAATTATAGAGCGTGATGAAGCAATTTATTATGCAATAGATAACTCACAAAAAAATGATGTAATTTTATTGGCTGGAAAATCAACTGAACCATATCAGGATATGGGTATTGAAAAAATTCCTTATGATGAAATAACTATTGCTAAAAGAGCTATAAAGCAAGTTGAACTTAAACGTGGTTTAGCAGTAACTTTACATGATTAAGGTAGTAAATTTAAGGAGAATAAGATGCAGGGAAATGAAAAAATTATTTGGGTAATTGCAGTGTCCTTTTTAATATCCATATTTTTAGGACCAGTAGTTATCCCAGTGTTAAGAAAATTGAAAGTAGGACAAAGCATCAGAGAGGAAGGACCTAAGTCACATTTAAGCAAATCAGGTACTCCGACTATGGGTGGTATAATAATTATATTATCAATTTTAATATCTCTTTTAACAAGTACTTATTATACAAAAGAAGTATTTGTTATAATATTTTTCATCTTAGGATTTGGACTAATAGGTTTTATTGATGATTATATAAAAGTTGTTTTAAAAAGAAATTTAGGATTAAAAGCATATCAAAAAATAATAGGTCAATTAATATTTTCTGTTTTATTAGCAGTATACGGACAAAAATTTAGTATATATGGAACAAAATTAATAATACCATTTACATCTTATTATTTAGATTTAGGATTTTTGTATATTCCTTTTGTAGTTTTTATAATAATAGGAATTGTAAATGCAGTAAATTTAACTGATGGACTTGATGGATTAAATACTGGAGTAACATTAATTGTTATGGCTGCGTTTAGCTTAATAGCTAATAGTTTAATTTCTTTAAATGGAATGTATGAAGGAGTTGCTATCACTTGTGCAGCAGTATCTGGTTCATGTCTTGGTTTTTTAAAACATAATGCACATCCTGCTAAAGTTTTTATGGGTGATACTGGTTCATTGGCTCTCGGTGGTGCAGTTGCAGCAGTAGCAGTAATAACAAATTTAATTTTAGTTATTCCATTTATTGGTGGAATTTATTTGGCAGAAGCTTTGTCGGTAATAATTCAAGTAACATATTTTAAGAAAACTAAAAAAAGAATATTTAAAATGGCTCCTCTTCATCATCATTTTGAAATGTGTGGATGGAAAGAAACAAAAGTTGTTGGGGTATTCTGGATTGTTACACTAATATTAGCATTTATAGGAATTTATTCAATATAAGAACATAAAATTAAGTAAGTAGTTAAGAAAGAGGTTTATCATGTTTAAAAATAAAAAAGTACTTGTAATTGGACTTGGAATATCTGGAGTTGCATGCGTTAAAGGATTAAATAGCCTTGGAGCAGAAATATCTGTGTATGATAGCTCTTCAAAAGAAAAATTATCAGAAAGTTTAAAAGAACTTGAAGGTATTAAAGCAACATATTATTTAGAAACTGATAATTTCAATATAGAAAACTTTGATATAGCGATAAAAAGTCCTGGTATAAAATACGAAATACCAGTTATTGAAAATGCATTAAAACATAATATAAAAGTAATATCTGATCTTGAAGCAGCATATTTAATTACAAAAGCAACAATTGTATCTATAACTGGTACAAATGGTAAAACAACAACTACTACGTTGATTGGTGAAATAGTAAAAGAAAGTGGAAAAAATTATAAATTAACAGGAAATATTGGTTTTGGAATTTTTAATGATAGTTTGAATGCAGATAAAGATTGCATTTTAGTAGCAGAAACAAGTAGTTTTCAATTAGCAGGAACTTATGAATTTAAACCCCATATAAGTATTTTAACAAATATAACACCTGACCACATGGATTTTCATCACACTTATGAAAATTATATTGAAGCTAAATTTAAAAATGTTATAAACCAAAATGAAGATGATTATGCAATACTTAATTATGAAGATGAAATCATTAGAAATTATAGCAACAAGATTAAAGCTAATAAAATATTTTTTAGCTCGGAAAGAATTTTACAACAAGGAATATATGCTAAAGACGATAAAATGTATTATAAGGCAACAAACTCATCCGATGAAGAATTTATAATAAATTTAAATGATATATTTATTCCAGGAAAGCATAATATAGAAAATGCCATGGCAGCAACTGGCGCTTGTATAGCTCTTAAAATTAACAAAGAAATAATTGCATCAGTTCTTAAAAATTTTAAAGGTGTGGAGCACCGTTTAGAATTTTGTGGAGAATATAATGGAGTTAAATTTTATAATGATTCTAAAGGTACAAATGTTGATGCTTCAATAAAAGCTGTACAGGGAATTGAAAAACCAATAATTTTAATAGCTGGTGGTTATGATAAACAATCTGATTATGATGATTTCATTAAATGCTTTGATGGTAAAGTAAAAGCATTAGTACTTTTAGGTCAAACAGCGGATAAAATAGAAAGTTGTGCTAGGCAATATGGATTTACAAATATATATAAAGTTCAAAATATGGATGAAGCTGTTAAAAAATGTTTTGAATTAAGTGTTAATAAAGATAATGTAGTTCTTTCACCTGCGTGTGCAAGCTGGGGAATGTATGCTAACTATGAAGTTAGAGGCAGGGATTTCAAGGAAAGGGTTAAATATTATGGAGGAAACTCAAAGAAAGATTAAAAAAACAGTTGACT
This sequence comes from Bacillota bacterium, assembly GCA_029239575.1. Lineage (GTDB taxonomy): Bacteria > Bacillota > Clostridia > Tissierellales > Sedimentibacteraceae > Sedimentibacter. Next base: position 16,375 of record JARBUP010000003.1, on the reverse strand, counting down.
GGGTTTTAGTCTTTGTAATTATACTTTTAGTACTCTTCGGATTCTTAATGGTATATAGTTCAAGCTACCCGGACGGATATTATAAATTTAATAAAGATCCATTTTATTTTTTAAGAAAACAAGTAATTGCAGCAGTAGGTGGAATTATAGGCATGATTTTTTTAAGTAAAATCAATTATAAAATTTATGCTAAATTTACAAAACCCATTTTGATTACATGTGTATTCTTTGCTATTTTAACCGGTATAATGGGAATTGCTTCTAATGGAGCACAAAGATGGATTAACATAGCTGGCATAAATTTTCAGCCCTCAGAGATAATAAAAATCGGCGGAGTTTTATGTATGGCAGATTTTTTTGACAAAAACAGAAAACATATGACTGAATTTAAATTAGGTTTTGTAAAATCCATGCTTGGTATAGGTTTATTTTGCGGTTTAATAGCTATTCAGGACGATTTAAGTACAGCTATTATATTAGGTGGAACTTTGTTTGTTATGTACTTTTGTGCTGGAGCTAAAATTAAGCATATAATCATGTTAATTTTAGCAGGTATAAGTGGTGTTGTGGTACTTATTGCTGCTCAACCATATAGAATAAGCAGGGTAATAGTATTCTTTGATCCATTTAAATATATGCAAGATGAAGGATGGCAAATAGTACAATCTTTATATGCATTAGGAACTGGTGGTTTATTTGGTATGGGGATTGGAAAAAGCAGACAGAAATTTTTTTATTTACCTGAACCATACAATGATTTTATTTTTTCCATTATAGGTGAAGAATTAGGATTCATTGGTTGTGTTTTAATAATGCTTTTATTTATTGTTTTTGCTTGGAGAGGTTTAAGAATTGCCATGAATACAGAAGATATTTATGGAAGTATGACCGCTCTTGGAATAACAACGTTAGTATTAGTTCAATTTGCAATACATATTGCTGTAGCTACATCATCAATGCCGCCTACAGGAAGAGCTCTTCCGTTTATAAGCGCAGGAGGATCATCCTTAATGTTTTTATTGTTTTCAATGGGAATACTTTTAAATATATCAAGATATTCAAATACATATCGAAATTAAGATGCCCTAACCCTATTTTTCAGAGTCTTTTTTCTGAAAAATAGCGGTAGGTCATTCGCAACGAATTCCCAATTTATGCGAACGATAGTGAGCAAATAAATTGGTGAATGAGACTGCGCTCCTACAACTTAAATTAACTGATGAGCATTTAAGATGACGGTAATTTAACCGCAATGAATAGCAAATTAGCTGCATGAGACTGCGCATAAAGTGCAAAAAAAAAATTTAAATTATTAATTTATTATAAGGAATGATTATATGAGAGTTTTAATAACTGGTGGTGGAACTGGAGGACATATTAATCCTGCATTAGCAATTGCACAAAAAGTAAAATCCATGGATAAATCCAATGTAATATTATATGTTGGAACTAAAAATGGATTGGAAAGTGAGCTTGTTCCTAAAGAAGGATTTGAATTTAAATCAGTAACCGCAAAATTTTTAAGAAGAAAAATAAGCTTAGAAAATATAAAAACTTTATTTGCATCTTTAAAAGGTGTAATGGAAGCAAGTAAAATAATAAAAGAATTTAAACCTGATATTGTTGTTGGAACAGGGGGCTATGTATGTGGTCCAGTTGTTCTTGCAGCATATTTGAAAAAAGTACCTACTATGATTCATGAACAAAATGTTTTTCCTGGTATTACAAATAAAATGCTCTCTAAAATAGTTGATAAAATATTAATAAGTTTTAAAGAAGCTGAAAAATATTTTTCAGAGGAAGTAAGACATAAGCTTGTTTTAGTAGGAAACCCAGTTAGAAAAGATGTTTTAACAACGGATAGAAAAAGTTCAAGAATGTATTATAAATTAGGAAGCAATGATGTATTTATTTATTCTTTTGGAGGCAGTGGCGGCCAATTAAGCTTAAACGATGCAATTATAGATGTAATAAAAAAATATAGCAATAAAAAGAATTTAAAAATACTTCATGTAACAGGAAAAAGGTTGTATGAAGATTTTAATGAAAAAATAAAACAGAAAAATTTGATTATAGGCAGTAATATTGAAATTAAAGATTATATGTATGAAGCACCTATAGCACTTGCTGCTTCTGATATAGTTATAGGAAGTTCTGGAGCTATTACTATAGCAGAAATAACAGCAGTAGGTGCTCCATCCATATTAATTCCAAAATCATTTACTGCAGAAAACCATCAAGAGTATAATGCAAGAGCTTTAGAAAAAGAAGGTGCCTCAAAAGTTATACTTGAAAAGGATTTAAATGGACAAATACTTATTTCGTCAATAGAAGAAATAATTGAAAATAAAAATACTTTAACTGCAATGGCATTAGTATCTAAAAAGCTTGGAAACACAAATGTTGAAGAAAAAATTTATAACGCGATGGAAAATCTTATTAACATAAAATCCCACAAGTAACAAGTGCGCCAAGTTTGCATAACATATAAATGTAGTATAATTTACTATATTTATAACTTGCTTGGAGGGATCAAATGGAAAGCTTTATTATAGAAGGTAGAAATAATTTAGAAGGAATCGTTGAAATAGGCGGTTCAAAGAATGCTGCATTGCCTATTATTGCAAGCACAGTCCTTTGTGGACGTGAATATATAATTGAAAACATACCCGATATAGAAGATGTTAGAATGATGTTTGAAATATTAGACAATATGGGGTGTGAAACTCAATTTGAAAATAATATTGCAATAATTGATACAAGAGGTTTAAATAGTCATGTTGTATCAGAAAAATTAGTGAAAAAAATAAGATCTTCAATAATTTTAATGGGAGCAGTGTTACATAGGACTAACTCTGTTGAAATTGCATATCCAGGTGGATGTGAAATTGGATTAAGGCCTATTGATTTACATTTAAAAGGACTGAAAAAATTAGGTGTAGAAATAGTTGAAAAAAAAGGTATTTTGTATGGCAGTGTAAAAAATCCTCTTGGCTGTGAAATCCAGCTGGATTATCCAAGTGTAGGAGCAACAGAAAATGTTATGCTTTTTGCTGTTGGATTAAAAGGAAAAACATATATTTATAATGCTGCAAAAGAACCTGAGATTTTTGATTTGCAAAATTTCTTAAATACTTGTGGATATAAAATTTCTGGTGCAGGAACAAGTATTATTGAAATTGAAGGAACAGAATTACAAAATAAAGATACTGTAGAATATAAAATCATATCTGATAGAATAGAAGCTGGAACATTTTTAAGTGCTGCAGCATCAATGAAAAGTAAAATATACATAAGAAATATTGAAAAGGCGCATTTTAATTCAATTACATCATTATTTGAAGAAGCAGGTTGTGAAATTAGAGAATCACATGGAACAGTTGTAGTAAGCAGTGAAGGAAAACTTAAAGCAATTGAAAAAGTAACTACTCAACCTTATCCGGGTTTCCCAACTGATATGCAAGCACAATTTATGGCATCAATGTCTACTGCCATAGGAACAACCATATTGGATGAAACCGTATTTGAAAGTAGATATAAACATGTACCAGAGCTTCAAAAAATGGGAGCGGACATAACAACAATAGGAAGAGTTGCTGTAATTGAAGGTGTTGAAAAACTTCATGGTGCAGAAGTCAATGCTAAAGATTTAAGAGGCGGTGCTGCTTTAGTTATTGCAGCAATGAAAGCAGAAGGTATTACTAAAGTTAATGATATATATCATATTAATAGAGGATATGATAATTTTATGAATAAATTACAAAATTTAGGGGTAATAATAACTTCTATTGAAGAATAAAAGTTGTTGCCGCATCAATGCGGCAACAACTTAATTTAAACAGAAATACATAATAAAGGTAAAAATATGGCAAGAGAAAATAAAGTTAATAAAAAACATAAGAAAAATGTTAACTCAAGTGATGCCCCAAAAAAACATAATGGACATACTAAACGAGTTAAACGAATTAAAAAGAAAAAATTTAATAAGCTATCTGTATCAACAGCAGCTTTTTTTACGGCTGCTGTAATTGTTGTTTTTTGCATTTATTATGGTTATTACCAGACACCGTATTTTAATTTAGTAGGAATTGATGTGATTGGAAATAAATCATATGATAGTAATTATATTATAGAAAAGTCGGAAATAGAACTTGGTAATAAAATTCTTGAGGTTAATAAAGAAGAAGTTAAAGAGAAACTCGAAAAAGAAGTTTATATAAATAATGTTAGAGTTGCGTATGAACTTCCTAACAGAATTTATATAGAAATTTCTGAAAGGCAGGAGCGTTATCAAATTTTATTTAATAACGAATATATAGTAACTGATAATGAAGGAAAAGTATTAAATATTTATAATGAAAAAAGTGAATTAATAACTATTGAAAGTTTATCAAATGTGATATACAATATAGGAGAAAACATAAGTATTGATGGCATAAAAGACATAAAATCAATATTTTTGGCGGCAGAATATTGTTTGAATGAATATGGTGAGGGTATAATAAATAAGATTACTGTTTCAGAAAATAACAGCATTATTTTGAACACAAAATACGGAACAAAGATTAAAGTTAGCTTAAGTGATGATATAAATTATCAAATTTCATTTGCTATGAACATAATTAATGACAGATTAAATAATAATTTAACAGTAGCATCGGATTTAATAGATTTTACTAAGGGTGATAGTCCTGTTTATGTTGAAGATGATCAAGTAAATCAAGAAAAACAAGACGAGCAAGGAGAGGAATAATAATGAAAAAATTAATGGACAAAATGATATTATTCATTATAAGCGCATCGTTAGGATTAATCATAATGACGCAATATACCACATCACAAAATGTACTTGGTAACAATACAGGGTCGGATGAAAAAACATCTGAATTAAATAGCAAAATGGAAAAATTAAATAGTGAGAAATCAAATTTAAGAGATGAAATATATAGACTTAAAGATGAAATAAAAGCAAACGAACAAAAGGCTATTGATAGAGAAAATGAATTAAATAGGATAAAAGAAGATTTAAATAAACAAAAAATATTATCTGGCTATTATGGTGTTAAAGGCCCTGGTGTAATAATAAAAGTTGATCAGGAACCAAATTCATACATAAGTTTAGCAAGTAGCCACCAATATGTTTTAGCATTAATATCTTATTTAAATAATGCAGGTGTTGAAGCAATATCCATAAACGGACAAAGATATACTAATTATACAGAGATAGTTCCAGTTCTTGATCATATAAATGTTAATGGAGTAGCTCTTGTGCTTCCTTTAGAAATTAAAGCTATAGGAAATAAAAGAACTATTGATGCTTCTTTAAATTTTGTTGGTGGCATAGTTTCTATTATGAAAGAAATAGGATTTACTATTGATACAGAATATACTGATGAAGTTGTAATAAACAGTTTTGACGGAGAAAAGGAATTTAAATATGCTGTTCCAGTTGATGCTGAAAAGTTAGAACCATAAATAGTAAACAATGAACAATGAATCAAAGAATGAGGTGAGGGACATAAAAATTAAGCCATTTAATTTATTAATATTTATTTTATTTTTTATAGCTACATTTGGCGTGGTTAGTGGTGTTGATGCTAAAGTTAATGAAACTACCATATATGCATTAAAGGAATTATACAAAAATGAGCAAAATTTAAGTGACATGAACCTTATAGTGGAAAAATTAAAAGCAGAAATAAAATATGAATCCTCTAAACTTCAAAACATAAAAGATAAAAGTTATCTTGAAGAAGTTATTGCCATGAATAAAGAAATAGAAGAATTAAAATTCTATAACGGTTTTACAGATGTAAGGGGTCCTGGAATAATGATTCGTTTAGCAGATAGCAAATCAGAAGATGAAACACTTGATATAATGGATAAAATAGTACATGATGTTGATATAACTATACTTTTAAATGATTTAAAAAGTGCTGGTGCAGAAGCAATTGATGTTAATGGTAAAAGAATTATTAATATATCAGAAGTTGTTTGTGCTGGACCGCTTTTGAAAATAAATGGTGAATCCGTACCTGCACCATTTATTATAAGAGCAGTTGGTGATCAAGAAGCATTATATAATATAGTAAATGATGAAGGATCATATGCATATAAACTTAAAAATACATTTGGTATGGAAGTTGTAACTATGATGAGCTACAATTTAGTTATTCCAAAATTTTATGGTAATAATTATGAAGTAAAATATACAATTACTAAGGATTAATGATTAATTTAATAAAAGGGGTGCAGGGATGCTTTATGTTATAGGCGGTATTGCTTTAGGAATATTGGTTGCGTTAAAAGCAAATATTGGTTACAGCTTGCAATATGCTGTCTACATTGCTTTAGTTATTTTAGCAGTAATAAATGCAATCACAAATATTTTAAGTGAAAATTTAAATGGCCAAGTTACAACTATAAGAAGTTTAATTTTACTTTTATCAGATTTGGTTTTTGCATGTGTTTTGGGATATATTGGTGAACAATTGGGACTTCCAATATATTTAGCAGCTGTTTTTGCTTTTGGAAATAACATGTATAAAAACAGTCGTACTATGATAGATTATGTTATAGAAAAATATACTATAAATAAAGAAAAATGATTTTAAAAAATATGTATGAAAATTGAAAAATATATGTTATAATGATGTGCATAATATGAAAAAATTTTCTCTCGGTAGGAGGTCAATATATGTTTCAATTTGAAGAGCCATCAGAAAAGCTTGCCAATATAAAAGTTATCGGAGTTGGTGGTGGTGGAAATAACGCTGTAAATCGTATGATAGATGCGGGGGTAAGAGGAGTAACATTTATTAGCGTAAATACAGATAAACAAGCATTAGTAACATCTAAAGCTGATATTAAATTTCAAATAGGCGAAAAATTAACTAGTGGACTAGGCGCAGGCTCTAAACCAGAAGTTGGTGAAAAAGCTGCAGAAGAAAATAAAGCTGACATAGCAGATTTAGTGACAGGTGCAGATATGGTTTTCATTACTGCAGGTATGGGTGGTGGAACTGGTACTGGAGCTGCTCCATATATAGCTAGCATAGCAAAGTCACAAGGAATACTTACAGTAGCAGTAGTTACAAAGCCTTTTATTTTTGAAGGCAGAAACAGAATGAAAAATGCTGAATTAGGATTAAAAAAATTAAAAGATAGCATAGATACACTTGTTGTAATACCAAATGATAAACTATTGGAAATTTCTGACAAGAAGACTACAATGTTAGAAGCATTCTCTCTTGCAGATGATGTTTTGAGACAAGGTATTCAAGGTATTTCAGATTTAATAGCTATTCCAGCTATAATGAACTTAGACTTTGCAGATGTTGAAACAATAATGTCTGGACAAGGATTAGCTCACATGGGAATAGGACAGGCTAATGGAGAAAACAGAGCTTTAAACGCAGTTAAACAAGCAATTCAAAGCCCTCTTTTAGAAACTTCAATTAATGGAGCAAGAGGTGTATTGTTAAATATTACTGGCGGAATTAACATGGGTATTCATGAAGTTAATGAAGCTGCTAAACTTATAGAAGAAGCTGCAGATCCAGAAGCAAATATAATATTTGGAGCAAATATTGATGAAACCATCGGAGATGCAATTAAAATAACTGTAATTGCTACAGGTTTTGGAGATAACAGAGAAAAAGAAACTGAAATTTTAAAAAATAAGTCTATTAAAACAACTAATTCAACAAATGATAAATCAAACAATGATAAAGATAATAATGTTAATGTAACAGAAAAAGAAAACCCATTTGATTTTAAAATTCCAGATTTTTTAAATAGAAATCTAAGATAAATATATACAGGGGTTTGGTAAACTACTAAACCCTTTTTGTATGTAATTAATTAAAAAAGCAAATACTAATAAATATTAATACGAATGGTCATGTCATTCTGAACGCAGTGAAGAATCTTAAAGTATAAATAATAGGATTCTTCGCTAACGCTCAGAATGACAGATGATAGAAATATATTATGATGTATAATCATAAAGTATTATAAAATAAAAAATAATACTAATAATAAATTAAAAGGATGTAAAAATAAAAAATGATAACAGTAACTAATTTAAGCCTCCAATTTGGTGGTAGCAAATTATTTGATGATGTTAATCTAAAGTTTGTTCCTGGCAACTGCTACGGTGTAATCGGAGCTAATGGTGCAGGAAAATCAACTTTTTTAAAAATATTATCAGGTGAAATTGATTATTCTTCAGGAGAATTATCAATACCAAATCACATAAGAATGTCAGTTTTAAAACAGGACCATTTCCAATATGATGAATTTTCAGTAATGGAAACTGTAATAATGGGTAACAAAAGATTATATGAAATAATGAAAGAAAAAGATGCATTATATGCTAAAGAAGATTTTACAGATGAAGATGGTGTTAAAGCTTCTGAATTAGAAGGCGAATTTGCAGAAATGAATGGTTGGGATGCTGAAACTGAAGTTGCACAAGTTTTACAAGGTCTTGGCATAGGTTCTGAACTTCATTATTCATTTATGCGTGAATTAAACGGTGGAGACAAAGTAAAAGTAATGTTAGCTCAAGCTTTATTTGGTCGCCCAGGAATAATACTACTTGATGAGCCTACAAACAACTTAGATATTATTTCAATTAACTGGTTGGAAGATTTCTTATTAGATTTTGAAGGTTTAGTAATAGTTGTATCCCACGATAGACATTTCTTAAACACAGTTTGTACTCACATAGTTGATATTGATTACAAGAAAATAAGAATGTATGTTGGTAACTATGATTTCTGGTATGAATCAAGCCAGATGATGCAAAGATTGATGAAAGATCAAAACAAAAAACGTGAAGATAAAATGAAAGATTTGCAGAATTTTATTCAAAGATTCTCTGCTAATAAATCAAAAGCTAAACAAGCAACTTCAAGAAGAAAATTATTGGATCAACTTACAATGGATGAAATGCCATCATCATCAAGAAGATATCCATTCGTTGGCTTTTCTCCGGACAGAGAAGTTGGAAATGAAATTTTAACAGTTGAAGGTATTTCTAAAACAATAGATGGAGTTCAAATTTTAAAAGATATTTCTTTTAGAGTTAATAAAGGCGATAAAATAGCTTTAGTTGGAGAAAATGAACTTGCTCAAACAACATTTTTCAAAATTATAGTTGGAGAAATGGAACCTGATGAAGGTACTGTGAAATGGGGTCAAACAACTACACAATCATATTTTCCAAAAGATAACTCTCAATTTTTTGATGGTTGTGAATTGAACTTAGTTGATTGGTTAAGACAGTATTCAGAAGATCAGTCTGAAAGCTTTTTAAGAGGTTTCTTAGGAAGAATGTTATTCTCAGGAGATGATGCTTTAAAATATGCTAATGTATTATCAGGTGGAGAAAGAGTTAGATGCATGCTTTCAAGAATGATGCTTTCTGGTTCTAATGTTTTAGTTCTTGACCAACCTACAAACCATTTAGACCTTGAATCAATTACTGCATTAAACAATGGATTAATAGATTTTAAAGAAGTAATGTTATTTGCTTCACATGACCACCAGTTTATTCAAACAATTGCAAACAGAGTAATTGAATTTACTGAAGATGGAATGATAGATAGAGCTATGACGTATGATGAATATTTAGAAAGAAAATAAAGTTCGAAGGTGAATACATGATTAAAAAACATGCTAAAGAAATGAGTTTTGATGATTTTAAAAATGCTATTACTCAAGAAATGCTGCTAAAACTTAATACAATGAATATATCATATAATAGAGCATATAGCATATTTCAAGACATATTAATAGAATCTACTGTTAATGATGAAGATGATATAGGCTCAATAGATACAATTATAAAAAATATTATGATTGATTATACTGAAGAACTTTTAGCAGGTGAATTTGATAAATATCATGGTGATTGGGAATAAATAATTCAAGCGGCGTGTATACACGCCGCTTATATTAAATAATTTGAACAAATTTAATGGAATAAATGTCACATACTATCAAATCATTAGAATCGATCATTTCTAATAATATGTAGTCACAGCCAACTTCTTTTAAAATTCCTTCTTTAAAAATCAGGTTATCGTTTCCTATTAGAAAATCTACTTTAACAAATCTGTTTAATATTGTATTTAAATATGACTGCAGATTATTGCATTCTGTTTCTGTAGGGTATGTAAAAAAAGGCTTTTGTTGATTGTTTGGTAAATGTGGTAAATTTGTTAAATTTGGTAAGTTTAAATCATACTGTTCTTGGTCATAATTATCGAAAGATTTAAATTTTAAAACATTCATATTATCACTTCCATAAATTATTTTTGCAACACAAAAGTCACTATTTGAACTTTGCGTTGGTATTCATATTATAATATGCAAAAACATAGAAATGTTCTTTGTTTTTTGCAAAAATATTTTATAAAGCATATTGACAAAATCGTATCCATATGTTAGAATAAGAGAGTATTACAGATGTATTTATAGATTTCACATGTTTTTAGAAATTATATGTATGTTGTTTGTATATATGATTTGTAAAAATATGTGAATTTTTATTTACAATGGAGTATAAAAAAATAAAAATTGGAGGTACCTCATGAATAAAGGTACAGTAAAATGGTTTAACGCAGAAAAAGGATTCGGATTTATATCTAGAGAAGATGGAGATGATGTATTTGTACATTTCTCAGCTATCCAAGGAGATGGATTCAAATCATTAGAAGAAGGCCAAAAAGTTAGTTTTGAAGTAGTTCAAGGTAACAGAGGCGAGCAAGCAGCTAACGTAAATAGAATATAATTTACAATATATAATTGTAATTAAAATATAAGTTATACGATAGGTAAATTTAAAATTTCTAAAATAAATTAGAAATTGGTAAAAATTTTCAAAGTTTTAAAAATTTTTAAAGTTTAATTTATTAAATTTTAAAGATAATAATAATATATTTTATAAAAATAGGAGATACACATGAAACAAGGTACAGTAAAATGGTTTAACGCAGAAAAAGGTTTTGGATTTATATCAAGAGAAGACGGAGATGATGTATTTGTACATTTCTCAGCTATCCAAGGAGATGGATTCAAATCATTAGAAGAAGGCCAAAAAGTTAGCTTTGAAGTAGTTCAAGGTAACAGAGGCGAGCAAGCTGCAAACGTAAATAGAATATAATTTAATTATATAGATCGAGTACGGATTAACAAAAGTTTAAAAATATTTTCAAATATTTAATATAATAATAGGAGGTACCAAATGAAACAAGGTACAGTAAAATGGTTTAACGCAGAAAAAGGTTTTGGATTTATATCAAGAGAAGACGGAGATGATGTATTCGTACATTTCTCAGCTATCCAAGGTGATGGATTCAAATCATTAGAAGAAGGCCAAAGAGTTAACTTTGAAATAGTTCAAGGCAACAGAGGCGAACAAGCAGCTAACGTTACTAAAGCGTAATTAACAATGCACTGGATTATATCCAGTGCATTTGCTTTTTTGAAAGATATATATATATTTATATATAATAAAATAATAATATAATTATTATAAATAGAAATAATACATAAAAGTTAAAATAGCACACATAATTGATATGTATATTAAAACATATGGCAAAACCAAAGAAAATAAAGCTATTATCATAGCAAGTATATCTGTTTTTTCAAGATGTAATTTTCTATTGGCTTTGTTTTTTTTATTTAGATATATATATTTTTCATGTGATAAATTAGCAGCCCTAATTATTTCTAAATCTTCTTCTACACGTTTTTTACTTACCATGGGATCTCCTTTAAAACATTTTATTTGCTTTATGGCACATAGCAAAATGGTTATTTTCTATCTCTTTATATTCTGGCAGTATTTCTTTACATATTTGTTTTGCATAAGAACATCTTGTGTGAAAGCGGCATCCTTCAGGAGGTTTTGATGGGGAAGGAATGTCTCCTTTTAAAATTATACGTTTTATGCTTTGTTTTGAAGTTGGGTTCACAGTTGGAACTGCTGATAATAAAGCTTCTGTATATGGATGAAGAGGATTATTAAAAATTTGGTTTTTGCTACCTTTCTCTACGATTTGACCAAGATACATTACAGCAACATCATCACTAATAAATTTTACAACTGATAAATCGTGGGAAATAAATAAATATGTCAATTTAAAATCCTCTTGTGCATCTTTTAAAAGGTTAATTATTTGTGATTGTATGGAAACATCAAGTGCTGATACAGCTTCATCACATACAATAAATTCTGGGTTAACAGCAAGGGCTCTTGCTATGCATATTCTTTGTCTTTGACCACCTGAAAACTGATGAGGGTATCTTGAAGCTTGATGTTCAAATAAACCACATTTACTAATTATTTCTACTACTTTTTCCATCATTTCGTTTTTGTTTTTTACAATTTTATGTTGAAGCATAGCTTCTCCCACAATTTCATAAACAGGAAGCCGAGGGTTTAGAGAACTATATGGATCTTGAAATATTATTTGCATTTTAGTTCTTATTTGATTTAATTCGTTTTTATTTAATTCATAAATGTTTTTACCATTAAAATAAACTTTTCCTTCCGTAGGTTTTATTAAGCTTAACATAGTTCTACCGAGAGTTGATTTTCCGCATCCTGATTCTCCAACTATTCCTAATACTTTGCCTTTTTGTATATTAAATGAAATTCCATCAACTGCTTTTACATGCCCTGATATTTTTTGAAATAATCCAGACTTTATTGGAAAATATTTTTTTAATTGTTGAACACTAATTAAATCTATATTTTTAGAAATATTTTCTGCTGCATTATTCATGGGCATTTTCCTCGCTCTCATCAAATAAATAACATGCTACAGTATGGTTGTTTTTTAAAACAGTTTCTTTTGGAAATTCATTTTTACATTTATCTTTTACATCAGAACATCTTGGATGAAATGGGCAACCACTTGGAACATTATTTAAATCTGGAACATTTCCAGGTATTACATGAAGGCGAGAACTATTTGTAGTTATATCAGGCTTTGATGAAATTAATCCTTTCGTATATGGGTGTTTTGGATTTTTAAATATTTCTTCTGTATCTGCTACTTCAACTACTTTTCCAGCATACATTACCATTACACGATTACTAATTTCAGATATAACGCCAAGGTCATGAGTTATAAAAATAATTGAAGCATTAATTTTTTTCTTTAACTCATTCATTAAATCCAAAACCTGTGCTTGAATTGTAACATCTAAAGCAGTTGTTGGTTCATCAGCAATTAATAGTTTTGGTTCACAGGCAAGTGCCATGGCTATCATAGCCCTTTGACGCATTCCTCCTGATAGTGAAAATGGATATTCATTAACGACCCGTTCAGGATTTGGAATTTTAACTAAATCAAGCATTCGTATACTTTGCTCGTGGGCTTGTTTTTTGTTCATACCTCTATGTAAAATCATTGTTTCACTTATTTGCTTTCCTATTTTGAATATTGGATTTAATGAAGTCATAGGTTCTTGAAAAATAAAAGCTATGTCATTTCCTCTTATTTCTCTTAATCGCTGTTCAGATATTTTTAACATATCTTCACCATTAAAAATTATTTCTCCGCCTTCGTATTTTCCTGGTGGAGTTTCAACTAAGCGAACTAATGACAAACTTGTAATGCTTTTACCACAACCTGATTCACCAACTATTCCCAGAGTTTCTCCTTCATTAACATAAAAGCTAACATCATCTACTGCTTTTAAAACTCCGTTATCCGTATGAAAATATGTTTTAAGATTGTTTACTCTTAATAATTTATTTTGCATAATTTACCTCTTCATTTTTGGGTCAATTGCATCACGTAGTCCATCTCCTAACAAGTTAAAACACATTACAGAAATGAAAATGCAAATTCCTGGTGGAATCCAATACCACCACTTTTCTTGAATAACTAATGTATTACGAGCTTCTTGAATCATATTACCCCATGTAGGTGTTGGAGGTGACACGCCAAGGCCAAGAAAACTTAGTGATGTTTCTGTTAAAATTACGCTCGCCATTCCAAGTGTTGCATAAACTATAATATATGCTAATACATTTGGTAAAAGATGTTTAAAAATTCTTCTTATATCACTTATTCCAAGAGCTTCACATGCTTCCATATATTCTATTTCTCTTAAAGTTAAAATTTGACCTCTAACAATTCTTCCAATTCCAGGCCAGCTTAATATAGCTAAAATTAATATTAAATTAAAAATTGAATTACCAAATATTGCAGCTATGGTAATGCATATAATCATAAATGGAAATGACATAAATATTTCCGCTATACGCATGATAATTATATCGACAATGCCACCATAAAAACCTGCAATACTTCCTAACACAGTACCTATTAAACATTCAAGCGCTACAACGGATAAAGCTACACCAAGAGATATTCTTCCAGCATAAAAAAGTCGTGTAAATAAATCCCTTCCAATTTTATCAGTTCCAAGTATATGTTCTTTATCAGGAGATTGATCCATTTGTTGCATATTTGTAGTTTCAATGGAATAAGGTGAAATCATGGGTACAATTAAGCACATAAGCATAACAAATAAAAGCATAAGCAAGCTTATCATTGCCATTGTATTTTTCCTAAGATTATAAAATACTTCACCCCAATATGATTGATTTCTTCGTTTATGTTTTCTTTTATATTTTTTTTTCATATTTCCTCCAAATCCTTAATTTAATCATATCTTATTCTTGGATCTGCTATTGCATATAAAATATCAGCAACTAAAGCACCTATAAGAGTTAACAAAGCTAGCATTGCATTTATGCCAAGTATTAAAGGATAATTTCGTGTCATGGTAGCTTCAACTGAAATTTTTCCAAGTCCTGGTAGGGCAAAAATAGTTTCTGTTATAACAGCTCCTGATAAAAGAGATGGAATCCAAAATCCAAGTAAAGTTATAATAGGAATGATTGCATTTCTAAAAGCATGCCTGTAAATAACAGTTTTTTCTCTTAAACCTTTTGCTCTTGCGGTTCTTATATAATCTTGTTTTATAACTTCTAACATACTTGAACGTGTATAACGCATGAAGCTTGCCGTAGAACCAAGACCTAAAACAATGCTTGGAAGAACTAAATGCCATGCTATATCTAAATATTTTGTCATAGGATTATTAGAAAATAAAAGAGGGTCTTTTAGTCCAAATAAAGGAAATATCTGAATATCAACTGCAAAAAACTTTAAAAGCAATAGTCCAAAGAAAAATGATGGTATGCTTATGCCTATTAAAGAAACAACAGTAAGTATGTTATCAGTTTTGCTATATTGTTTAGTAGCGCTTATAACACCTGCTGGAATTCCTATTAAAATTGAAATTACTAAAGAAATAGATGAAAGAAGAAGAGTCGAACCCATATAATCTTTAATAACATCTGTAACAGGTTTTTTATGTGTTATAGAATATCCTAAGTTTCCACTTAAAGCTTCTTCAATCCAATTTATAAACCTAAAATACCAAGGTGTGTTTAAACCAAGTTTATCTGCTAATTCTGCCTTTTGTGCAGGAGTCATTTTTGGACTCATCATATGTGAAACAGGACTGCCGGGTGCTTGTTGTAAAATAAAGAATAAAATGAATAAAATCCCTATGAAAACTGGAATCATTTGAATGATGCGCCTAATAATATAATTTTTCATACGGTCTCCTTTAAAAAAGCTCGGCCCTAGGACCGAGCATGCTATTTTTACTCAATAGTTATATTTTTAAGTTTTTGTACCCAGTCTGCATATGTTCCAATGTCCATACCTTTAACTCTGTTATTAATTCCCCATATTTCACTTCTATAAGCTATTATTACGTGAGGTATTTCATAATTCATGATTTTAGCCCACTCTTTATATATTACAGCTCTTTTTTCTGTTTCAAATTCACTTCTGCCTTCTTTAACTAATTTCATAGCTTCAGGATTTTTATAACCTGATGCGTTAAATCCTCCTGCTACATATGCATCATCATCAAATAAAGCACCTGTTGGGTCTGGATCGATTGACAAAGTAAATCCCATTGTATAAATGTCAAAATTCTTATCTTCAGGGGCTGCATCCATTGTACGTGAAGCCACAGTGTCAAAATCCATAAGTTCAATTTCTAGTTCGACTCCAAGTTGTTTCCAAGTATCAGCTGCCATACCAGACAAAGTTGCTGGCCATGAAGATTCTGTATAAACTAACCAATTAACGTGGAATTTTTCTCCGTCTTTATACCTGAATCCATCATTTCCCATTATCCAACCAGCTTCATCCATCAACTTAGCTGCTTTATCTAAATCAAAATCATATGCGTTTAATTCTTTAGAATCTGGGAATGCCCATGAAGCTGGAGATATAGGTGCCATACCAACTGAACCTAA
>JARBUP010000147.1 GCA_029239575.1 Bacillota bacterium | reverse complement strand
TTTATCAAATATTTCATAAAGAACTTCTTCAGCAACTGATAAAACATCTTCTTGAGTTGCAAAGTTCATTTCAAAATCAAGCTGATAAAATTCCCCAGGAGAACGGTCCGCTCTTGCATCTTCATCTCTAAAACATGGAGCTATTTGAAAGTATTTATCAAAACCTGAAACCATCAAAAGCTGTTTAAACATTTGAGGAGCTTGAGGAAGAGCATAAAATTTTCCTTGATGCTTTCGGCTTGGAATAATATAATCCCTGGCTCCTTCAGGAGAAGATGATGTTAATATAGGAGTTTGTATTTCTAAAAATCCTAAACCTTCCATTTTGCTTCTTATAAACGAAATCACTTTAGAACGGAATATTATGTTACTCTTAACTTTTTCATTTCTCAAATCCAAAAATCTGTATTTCAAGCGCAAATCTTCTTTGATTTCTTTAGAAGATGAAATTTCAAAAGGAAGGGGCTCCCTTACTTTCCCGAGTATTTGTAAAGATTTTGCTTCAACTTCAACAGTTCCAGTAGGTATTTTTAAATTAATAGTATCTTCATCTCTTTTAATTACAGTACCTGTAACGGTTATAGAACACTCTTTAGAAACATTTTTAAGCATATCTTCATTTTCAACAACAATTTGAACAACACCATATTGATCTCTTAAATCAACGAATTTAACACCTCCATGGTCCCTTACATTTTCGAACCAACCTGAAACTCTAACTTCTTTTCCTATATGAAATTCCCTTATTTCCCCACATGTGTGAGTACGATATATATTTTCTTTCATAGCTTACTTCCTTCCATTTTTAAAATTTATATTTTATAAATTGATTTTGAAATTTAATGATAAATAATTTTTATTATTGATTTAACACTAAACTTTGTACAAATAAAATTTTATCCGGATTAAAATTTTATTTGTAAATACTGCATTTAAAGAACAAATAAGCTTATTTGAATACAAAAAACTCCTTCAATCCCAAAGGGACGAAGGAGTTATATAACTTTCTTTCGCGGTACCACCCAATTTAGCTTTACGCTCACTCAAAAAACACTAACATGTTTTTGCCGCTTTAACGCTCGGATGCGTCTGAGTCTACTCATGCTTTGCATTTTCGGTCAAAAGCTCAAGGACGTTCTTCAATTAAAATTATCGCAATAGACTCTCACCAACGCTATCTCTCTGTAACTAAATTTTAATTTACTCTTCCTATCATCGCTTAATTATTGTTATTTTAAATTATTATATGCCTATTTTAAAATTTGTCAAGTGTTTTTTATTTAAAAATAATTTTATTAATTTAATTTAATATTTTCAAATATTAAATCTTTGTCATCAGCAGAAATTTTAATAGTATCTAAATTTTGAACAGTTCCTTTTAAAAGTTCTTCGGATAATCTATCTTCTATTTTCCTTCTTATTTCTCTTTGAAGAGGTCTTGCACCATACATAGGATCGAAACCTTCTTTAGCTAAGAAATCTAAAGCTTTATCGTCTAATTCAATTTTGATGTTTAATTGTTCAAGTCGTTTAGATAAATTATCAATCATCAGAGAAACTATTTCTCTAATATGTTCTTGATTTAAAGAGTGGAACACAATTATTTCATCAATACGATTTAAAAATTCTGGTCTAAAAGTTTCTTTAAGTTGACTCATTACATGTTCTTTCATTTTATCATATTCATTTTTTTCTTCATTTGTTGAATTAGATGCAAAACCTAAAGTTCTTTGTTTTTTAATTGTACTTGCACCAACATTTGATGTCATAATGATAACAGTGTTTTTAAAATCAACAGTTCTACCTTTAGAATCAGTTAATCTACCATCATCAAGTATTTGCAGCATTATATTAAATACATCAGGATGAGCTTTTTCAATTTCATCAAACAAAATAACTGAATATGGTTTACGCCTTACTTTTTCTGTTAGTTGACCACCTTCATCAAAACCAACATATCCTGGAGGTGAACCAACTAATTTAGAAACAGAATGTTTTTCCATATACTCGGACATATCTATTCTAATCATTGCATTTTCATCACCAAACATTGATTCTGCCAATGCTTTTGTCAACTCAGTTTTACCTACACCAGTTGGACCTAAAAATATAAATGAACCAATTGGTTTTTTAGGGTCTTTTAATCCAACTCTTGATCTTCTAATAGCTTTTGATATTGCTTCAACAGCCTTTTCCTGGCCTATAACACGATTATGAAGTATTTCTTCCATGTTTAAAAGCCTGCTTGATTCTTCACCTTGTAATTTTTTAACTGGTATTCCAGTCCACTGTGCAACTACATCAGCTATTTCTTCATAACCTATACTTGAGTCTTTAGAATTTTTAGAAGCCCATTTTTCTTTTTGGCTCATTAATTCATCCTGTATTTTCTTTTCTTCATCTCTTAAGCTTGCAGCTTTTTCAAAATTTTGATTGCTGATAGCTCCTCTTTTTTCGTTGTTCACTTCTTTTAATTTATCTTCTAATTCCTTTAAATCTTTTGGGGCTGTAGAAGATTTTAATCTTGCTTTTGATGCAGCTTCATCTACTAAGTCAATTGCTTTATCAGGCAAAAATCTATCAGAAATATATCTGTGTGATAATTTTGCAGCTGCTTCTATGGCTTCATCTTTTATAACTATTTTATGGTGTGCTTCATATTTGTCTCTTAAACCTTTTAGTATTAAAATTGTATTTTCAACACTTGGCTCTTCAACAGTAATAGGTTGGAACCTTCTTTCAAGAGCTACATCTTTTTCAATATGTTTTTTATATTCATCTATAGTTGTTGCTCCAACTACTTGCATTTCACCTCTTGCTAATGTAGGTTTTAAAATATTTGAAGCATCTATGGCTCCTTCAGAAGCACCTGCCCCAATTATTGTATGAATTTCATCTATAAATAAAATAATATCTCCAGATTGTTTTATTTCATCTATTGCATTTTTTAAACGTTCTTCAAATTCTCCTCTATATTTAGCACCAGCTAACATTCCAGTTAAATCAAGAGTTACAACCCTTTTATCCTTTAACAATTCAGGTACATTTCCTTTAACTATTTCCTGTGCCAAACCTTCAGCTATGGCAGTTTTACCAACACCAGGTTCCCCTATTAAACAAGGATTGTTTTTAGTTCTTCTTGAAAGAATTTGAATTACCCTTTGAATAACATCTTCCCTTCCTATAACTGGGTCAAGTTTTCCTTCTCTTGCACGCTGATTTAAGTCAGTGCCATATTTATCTATTGTTTTTGTTGAAGCAGGTTTAGAATTTTGGGCTTTTGCATTTGATCCCGGTGCTTTTTCACCTGTTTGACCTCTTATAGCTTCAAGTACTTCGTTTTTCAAATCTTTGTGATTTGTTGCTTGTTTTAATATTTGAGCACCTATTCCTTCACCTTCATCAATTAATCCTAAAAGTATATGTTCTGGTCCAATAAAAGGTTGGGACATTTCTAATGAATATTGTTTTGCAAGTTCTATTATATACTTGCTTCTTGGACTTATAGTAATGTACTCTGGTAATACTTCACCCATGCCAGAAGTTCTTTTTATTATATTTCTAACGTCTTCAATATTCAATTTATTTCTAAGTATTTTACCTGCAATTCCTTCTTGTTCCAACATTAAACCCAACAAAATATGTTCTGTTCCTAATACATTGTGTTTAAATTTTTTAACTTCTTCCTGTGCTAAATTTATTGCATTTTTAGCTTCATTGTTAAATCCATTTATCATATTTTCATCTCCCATCATATTATTTCATTAACCTAATAATTTATTTCTAATTATTTCAGCTCTTATTTTATCCCTTTCTTTTAAGTTAAGCTGTTCGTTAGCATTGGATAAAATATTATTTGGCTGAACTTCTACCATTAAACCATATAAATTTTTATTATCTACTTTACTCATTATACCCATTTCTTTTCCCAGTTTAACATAGGATAATAATTTCATTGCTTCGTCTGAACAAATACTCCTTGCATTAGTTAAAATACCATATGCTCTGTGAATTTGATCTTCTATATCATCAAAATTATTTTTTCTGAACTGTTCCCTTGTAATTTGCTCTTTTTGTACTATTTGCATAACTATTTGAGAAATTTTTTCTATTAAAGTTTCTTCTGTTGCTCCTAAAGTACCTTGATTAGATATTTGAAACAAATGTCCCATGGATTTCGTTCCTTCACCATAAACTCCTCTTACAGCAATACCAAGTTGCGATATTCCAAACAATATTCTGTCCATTTGGTTAGTCATTGATAATGCAGGTAAGTGAAGCATTACAGATGCACGCATGCCAGTTCCTATATTTGTAGGACAAGAAGCAATATAACCAAGTTCTTTATCAAATGCATAATCTAGGTGCTCTTCCAGCATATCATCTACTTTAGTTGCCTGCTCCCAACATTCATTTAAACACATTCCATAGCCAAGAGTTTGTATTCTTATGTGGTCTTCCTCATTAATCATTATGGATATCTTATCATCTGCACTTAACAAAAATGCTCCATTATTTTTGTTTTCTGAAAGAGCCGGACTAATAAAATGTTTTTCAATAAATACAAATTTTTCAACATCAGTTAAATCCCTCATATATGTTAGCTTAAAGTTTAAATCTTTATCTTTAATAGCATTATTTACAGCATCTATTATTTCATTTGATTCTTCCCCAGTCATTTTAACAGGAAATTTATAATTTTTTAAATTACGAGCAAGCCTTATTCTGCTTGTTACCACTATTTCATGTTCTTTATCCATGCTATCACTTCCTTTGCCAAATATTAAATTCCTTTTTCTAAATTTCTAATTTTATCCCTAAGTTCTGCAGCTTTTTCATATTCTTCTTGTTCAACCATTAATTTTAATTCATCTTTTAATTTTTCTATATCTTTTTTTAATTTATAATTTCCGCCTGCACGTTTAGGTATTTTACCTACATGAACATCATAGCCTTGAATACTTTTTACAACTGGCATTAACTTCGTTTTAAAAGTTTCAATACAATCAGGACATCCAAATTTTCCTATTTTTCTAAATTGATCATATGTCATACCACATGTTGTACATCCTTTTGTTGGAGTATATCCAGATTTATTAAATGCATTATTTAACATTTCTGAAAATACATTTTCAATAGTAAAAGTTGAATTAAACATTTGTTGATTTTTTTTAGCGCATTCTTCACACAAATGATTTTCCGACTTTTTTCCATTAATGATATGAGTTAAATGTACTGTTGCTTCATTTTTGCCACATTCATTACATAACATTTTATGCCTCCTTGATCTTAATTAGTTGAATTTATAATAGCTAATATTATTTCCTTTAGTATATCCGATCTTAATTTATTTCTGTTTTGTTGATTTACGACATTTAAAGTTCTGTCTGTTAAGATAATTTTAATTATTGTTTGTTCTCTTTTAGTAATTATACGCTTTTCATTTAATACATCAATTAAATCAAAAGCTTTGTTTATTGTAATAGCATCTCCAATACTTTCATTTAAAATTTTTTCTAAATCATTTTGTTTTGAAGTTTCAACTTTATAAATTTTGATATATCCTCCGCCACCCCTTCGGCTTTCAATTATATATCCTCTTTCATTGTTAAACCTTGTTGTTAGAACATAATTTATTTGAGAAGGGGAGCAATCAAATTGTTGAGCTAACATATTTCGTTGAATTTCAATGATGCTTGATTGATTTGAATCCATTAATTCTTTAATAAAGCCTTCTATAATATCACTTAGTTTTGACATATATTACTTCCTTTTTATCTGACCTTTTACTGTCTTTAACTTTGACTTTCTTTGACCTTTTATTTTATTATACCACTACATTTATTGTTTTCAAGTTCTATTTTAGACCTTTTTTAATTGATTTTAATCAAAATACCTAATTTTAACATAAATAACTCTTATAGCAACAATTATCTATATTTTTATCACATATTCAAGTTATACCTCTTGTTTTTGATTTTTCCCCATTTTATAATTGTTACATTTGCGTAATATTATAAAATTAAAATTGACATCACTCAATATTTAGCATATATTATTAACAAGAAGACAATTCATAACAACGTTAATTGTTACAATTTATTAATATATAAAGGAGATTATTATGAGCTATGTAAATGCAATCATTGAAAAGACTATTTCTAAAAACCCTGCACAACCTGAGTTCCATCAAACTGTAGAGGAAGTTTTAAACAGCATAAAACCTGTTTTAGAAGATAACGAAAAACTTATCCAACAAAAAATTGTAGAAAGATTAGTTGAGCCAGAAAGACAAATAATTTTTCGAGTTCCTTGGATTGACGATAAGGGAGAAATACAAATAAACACTGGTTATAGAGTTCAGTTCAATAGCGCTATAGGTCCATACAAAGGCGGGTTGAGATTCCATCCTACAGTTAATCTCAGCGTAATGAAATTTTTAGGGTTTGAACAAACATTCAAAAATGCTTTAACCGGTTTGCCAATAGGTGGTGCAAAAGGTGGT
Organism: Bacillota bacterium; assembly: GCA_029239575.1. Taxonomy (GTDB): domain Bacteria; phylum Bacillota; class Clostridia; order Tissierellales; family Sedimentibacteraceae; genus Sedimentibacter. Next base: position 545 of record JARBUP010000147.1, on the reverse strand, counting down.
TCTGATTTTGATCCTAAAGGAAAATCAGATGTTGAAATTATGAACTTTTGCAAGAGCTTCATGACAGAACTTTACAGACATATAGGTCAATTTGTTGACGTACCTGCTGGGGATATAGGTGTTGGCGGAAGAGAAATCGGTTATCTATATGGACAATATAAAAGAATTTCTAATTCATTTGAGGCAGGAACTCTTACAGGCAAAGGTTTGAGCTATGGAGGATCATTAGTAAGAACAGAAGCTACTGGTTTCGGACTATTGTATTTCGTAAATGAAATGCTAAAATACCACGGAATTTCTATAGAAGGCAAAACTGCAGTTATTAATGGTTCAGGAAATGTTGCAATGTACACATGCAAAAAAGCAATTGAAATGGGTGTTAAAGTTTTAGCCATGAGTGATTCAAACGGTTATATTTATGATGAAGACGGAATAGATTTTGATATTATTCATTTAATAAAAGAAGTACAAAGAAAGCGTATATCTGAATACATAAAATATCATCCAAATGCAATATATGAAGAAAATAAATGCATATGGGATAT
>JARBUP010000146.1 GCA_029239575.1 Bacillota bacterium | reverse complement strand
GCTTAACTGATTCCCCTTTAACAAGTCCAAAACGACTTCCCTCTGTTATTGCAGCTTTTTCACTTATAACTACATCATCATCTAAAGATACATCATTATTAGAAACTGCATCCATCATAACGAGATAAGTCATTAGTTTTGATATACTTGCTATGGCAAGTTGTTCATCCACGTTATATTCATAAAGTATTTCACCTGTTTCAACGTCTCCAAGTATAGCACCTTTTATATATTCATTAACATTTACATCTGCAAATGCAACTGAACTTGAGATCATAATAATAATAATACATATTGAAATTATTCTACTTAATTTGCTAAAATTTATCATATAACTCCTCCTATCTTCATATTTTTTAATTATATAATATTTTATATAAAAAATCATTAATTAAATAAAAAAAACTTTTAGTAATAAAGTAAAATTTTACATTAAATATATAAAAACAAAAAAATGCAGGTATAATAAGTGCAAAGTTATTATATCTGCTTTAAGGAGTGTATATATTTGTTTAATATTTAACTATATTAATATTATAATTAAAAAAATCGTTTTCGTCAATTGTATTTTTAAAATCAATCAAAAAATAAGAAATAAAATACATAACCTTAAAAAGTTAAGAAAATAACAAAGAAACCTGATTTATTAAAATTTTTATATTAATGTATCTAATTGATATACTCTTCCTATTATTGCATCTATAAGGAACAAAGTTGCTAATAAATAAAAGAGGGATGTTGCATTGCGAATTTTATTCGCTGATACAACATCCCATTTGTAGCTTAAATAATATATTTAGTTATAATATTAACTGTTTTTATAATTATCCCAAGCTTTATAATTCATCATGTTTTCTGTTTTAGCTACTATACAAGTACCTACAAGGTCACCTGTTACATTTGCAGTAGTTCTACCCATATCAAGAATTACATCAATACCAAGTATTAATGCAAAAGCTGCTGCTGCTGCAGTTCCTGCATCCGCTGGAAGCCCTACCATACTCATAACTCCCAATAGAACAACAGGTCCAGAACCTGCAATTCCAGCAGTACCAATTGATCCTAATGTAACAGCTAAAATCATCAATAATTGCTGTGAAGGAGATAAAACTACTCCAGTAGCATTAGCAACAAACATTACAGCAAGAATCTGATAATAAGCTTCTCCGTCCATATTAACCTGTGCACCAAGTGGAAGAGTAAATCCGCTTACAGTTCTTGGAATTCCAAGTTTCTCTTCACATGTGCTAATAGATACTGGCAAAGTTGAGTTGCTACTTCTTGTAGCAAATGCCATCATCATAACACCTCTCATGTTAATAAGAAACTTTTTGAAATTCATTTTAAATAATGACAACAATCCGCCATATACGAAAATTATTTGGAATACATATCCAACATAGCAAGCTATTATCAATGTACCAAGAGATCCGATTACATTGAATCCTTGAGTTGCAAATAATGAAGAAATAAGAGCAAATATTCCTATTGGTGTGTACTCAAGTATACCTTGAGTTATTTTATACATTATTTCAGAACCGCCTTCGCAGAATCTAAGGAAAGTATTAACTACTTCTACAGTTTTTTCATTTTTACTGTCTTGCAATACTGAAATAGCAATACCTATTAAAATACCAAACACCAATACCTGAAGATAATCCCCATTAACAAAAGGAGCTACTGCATTATTAGGAACCATGTTTAACAATATTTCTCCAATGGAAGGAATTGAAGATGCTTCTATTGCTGCACTGCCAACACTACTTAAATTAGCTCCTATACCAGGTTTAAATATATGACCTAAACCAAGTCCAGCAGCTGCTGCAAAAACAGTAGTTAAAATATAATACGTTAAAATTTTACCTGCTATTCTTCCAAGTTTAGAAGCAGGAGTACCGCCTACACCAACTATGATTGCAAAGAATATAAGTGGAAGAACAACTAAACGAAGTAATTTAAGCATTAATGTACCAAAAGGCTCAAGAATTACAATTGAAGGACCTACAACTTTTCCAACAATCCCTCCTAATACTAATGCGGTTAAAACCCTCCATACAAGTGGTGTATTAAAATACCAACCGAGATAATTCTTTTTTACAACATTTTTTTCTGACATAAAGACCTCCAGCTTATTTTTATTAGTTTTATTATACAAAATAATTGCAACGTAATAATTTTTTTTGACTATCTAATTAATTAATATAGTCAAAATTTAAAACAATAAGTATTAATTCATTTAACTTTAGCAGTCATAGAATTACGTTCATCGTTTTCCCCATGTGCCAACTATATGCTAAAAGAAAACTGAAACAATTTTATTACTTAACATACGCCTCCCCTTTTATTATTGTTGTTTGAATATAATGGATATTATATTCCTAAGCCTCATGACTTTTAAAATTATATAATAATGTTTAGCAAAAATAATGCCAAGTAACACTTACAGCAATTTTAGCATTTTTCAACACTTTTCCCAAATGATATAATTGTCTGTAATATTTTCTGTCACAACTTGTACATAAAACCGTCATTTGTAGAGCTATACTGACAATCAACATATTCTTATTATCATTGTTGCTAATGGTCAGAATATGTAGCTATTTTCTTTAACAATCCACTTATTATTGTCAAGTACTTATATTTCCAATAATATAAAAAAATATTTTTCTATGTAAAAAGCAAATCTAAGGGCACTTAAAAATGTTTTGCCCCAGATTTGCTTGATATAAATTTAAATAATGTTATACATTGAAATATCAATATTTTAAATATTAAAATGTTATTTTTTCCATTCCGCCCATATATGGTCTTAATGCTTCTGGTATAATTACAGTACCATCTTCTTGTTGGTAATTTTCTATTATAGCTGCAAAAGTTCTTCCAACAGCTAATCCAGAACCATTTAATGTATGAATGTATTCTAATTTTCCTTTATCATCAGGTCTAAATTTAATATTAGCTCTTCTTGCTTGATAATCTTCAAAGTTTGAACAAGAAGAAATTTCAACATAACGGTTATAGCTTGGCATCCAAACTTCTAAATCATATGTTTTTGCAGAACTAAATCCTATATCTCCAGAACAAAGTTCCACAACTCTATATGGAAGTCCAAGTCCTTTTAATATTTCTTCAGCAAAATTAGTAAGTATTTCAAGTTGTTTGTATGATTCTTCTGGTTTTGCGTACATAACCATTTCAACTTTATCAAATTGATGGTTACGTATTAAACCCCTTGTATCCCTTCCAGCTGAACCTGCTTCTGCTCTAAAACATGGTGTGTATGCAGTCATATACATAGGTAAATCAGCTTCTTCTAAAACTTCATTACGATACATATTTGTTACTGGAACTTCTGCAGTAGGTATTAGATAATATTCTTTAGAATTTAATTTAAACATATCTTCTTCAAATTTTGGAAGTTGGCCTGTTCCAAACATGCTTTCTTTGTTTACCATGAATGGTGGAGCTATTTCTGTGAAGCCATGATCTAATGTATGTTTGTCAAGCATATATGCAGTTATGCTTCTTTCAAGTTTAGCACCAATTCCTTTAAACATAGTAAAACGAGTACCAGTTATTTTTGTTGCTCTTTCAAAATCAAGAATGTTTAAATCAACACCTAAGTCCCAATGTGCTTTAGGCTCATAACTAAATTTAGCAGGTTCTCCCCATTTTCTGATTTCTTTATTATCAGCATCTGATTTTCCAATAGTAATATCAGCATTTGGAGTATTTGGTATATTCAATAACTCTTGTTCTATTTGAATATCAATTTCTTTTACTTCATTGTCAATTAATTTTACTTTCTCTGATAAATCTTTCATGTTTTGAAGTATTGATGAAACATCTTTTCCTTCTTTTTTAAGTTGTGGGACTTGTTTAGATTCTTTGTTTTGCTCTGCTTTCATGTTTTCAACTTCTACAAGTTTTTCTCTTCTTATCTTGTCAAGTTGAAGAACTTTTTCAAGACTTAATTCTGAGTTTCTTCTTTTTAATAATGATTCAACCTCTTCTGGATTGTTTCTGATTCTTTTTATATCTAACATTTTTTCCCTCCTGAATTTTTATTTTAATTTATTATTTTTACTTCAATTAATCGCAGTCTCATTCATAATTATATTTTATTTATTAAGTCACATATACTTTGTGATTAGGTTAAATTACCAGTACCTAAGAATAGGTTTAGCGCGTATGAGCGCAGTTTCGTTCACATATTAGCTTATTCGCTTACGCTCATGCTAATATGGAACTCATTGCGTTTGACCTACCAACCATTTTTCAGGAAATACACCTGAAAAATGGGGTTAGGTCATAAAAAAACTCCCGTCTCTAAAAAAACCTTTAGAGACGAGAGATTACTCGCGGTACCACCCTAATTACTATATGCTTATATAGTCACTTAAAAAGTTAACGCCGTTATACGTTCAAGTTATTACCCTTGAAAACTCCGGAACGGATTCAATAACTTCTGTATCAGTTCACACCAACCACTGACTCTCTTAAACATACATTATTTACTACTTTCCATCAAAATTATTTATAACTATCTATTTTCATAATATATTACAACCAATTTAATTTGTCAAGGCTAAAATTTATTTTTATTTTACCTTATTTAACTAAAATGTGCTGGTGTTAAAAAAGTAATAACTTCCGTTACTTCATCATTACTATTATAAATTAAATGCCCATTATTTTCTGGAATACAAATACTATCTCCATCAAGTACAGAATATATTTTACCTCCAATATGGCATTCGAATTTTCCCTTCAATACATATAAACAAACTTTTGATTCATGTATCATGGCTTCATCGCTTACCCATGTTTTAGGTGGCAATTTAAATATAAATATTTCTGCTCCGAAATAATTATCTGATTTCTCATTATTTTTCATTATTGGAGTAACGAACTCTAATTCAACATTAATATTTCCAAACTTTACTTTAGTTCTGCTTCCTTTTGTTACAGTAAGTACATTTTCATGTGTATCATCTAAAAATAATACTGATAAAGGAATTTCCAATGCTTCAGAAAGACGTTTTAATACCGATAATGATGGTGAAATTAAATCTCTTTCTATTTGTGATATATATCCTGATGTTACATCAATTTGATCTGACAATTCTACAATTGTCATACTCTTGCTTTTTCTTATATCCCTAATTTTTTTCCCAATCATTCAAATAGCCCCTTTATAATTAATCCCCATTTTTTAACATATATATTTATTATACATATTTTTTATAAAATGTCACGCAATTCTTGCGTATTTTGTAATAAAATATATAAAATTGTAAATAAATTCGTTCTTTAGTTTTTAGATATAATTAGTATTCCATAATTTTTATTTGCTTATAGCATATTTTATGGTATAATTTCATAATATATATTTTTAAACATTCGCATGTTTAAAGTCGGGGTTAGTAAGGGGATTAAAGATGAGTGAATATAAAGATAGATATAATGAAGAAATTAATTACCTCAATGAGATTATAAGTTTACTAGAATATAAATTGCAAATAGATAGCGAAAAACTTGAAAATAAAAAGATTGATTTAGTTGAAGCACGTAAAGAAATGTGGGAAAACACTACTCACTCTAATACGGACATGGATAAACTTTCTGATTTAAACCAATATTTAAGCGCCCTTAATGCTCAAACTCTGAGTTATGGTGAAACAGCTAAAGCTGTGTTAAAATATGAAAAAATGTTGGATAGTCCTTATTTTGCAAGAGTTGATTTCACTGAAGAAGGATATGATGATACTGAAAAAATATACATAGGCCTTTTTAATTTAATGGATGATGAAAATCATGAGATAAAAATTTATGATTGGCGTGCACCAATTTCTTCAACTTATTACAGAAATGAAATAGGACCTGTTGAATATAAAGCTCCAGCGGGTATAATTAAAGGTCATATATCATTAAAAAGACAATATAAAATTAGAAAAGGAAAAATGGAATACTTTTTTGATTCTAATATCAATATTGTAGATGATATGTTAAAAGAAGCATTGTCTAAAAACATGACTTCTAAAATGAAAACTATTGTAGAAACAATACAAAAACAGCAGGATTTAATTATAAGAGATTTAGATAATGAACTATTGATTGTTCAAGGTGTTGCTGGAAGTGGTAAAACTTCTGTAGCTTTGCATCGTATTGCATACCTTTTATACCAAGGTTTAAGCTTAAACCTTAAATCAAATAATATTGTAATTATTTCTCCAAATACTTTGTTTTCAAAATATATTTCAAATGTTTTACCTTCATTAGGAGAAGAAAATATCGAAGAAGTTACCTTTGAAAATATATTTACTAAATATTTCAATTATAAATTGTCTATAAAATCTAAAAGCGAACATCTTGAAGAAGTAATCTGTTCTGATACAGAAGACGAAAAAAACTTTTTAAGATCTGTAATTGATTTTAAAGGTTCCCATGAGTTTGCAGAAATAATAGATCGCTTCATATATCATTTTGAACATAAAATGATAGAGTTTGAAGATGTTTATTATAATGGTAAATATATAGAAAATAAACAGCTATTAAAAGCGCTATTTTTAAGCAATAAGCTGAATATGCCTTCTGCTAAAAAATTAAAAATAATTGAAACTAGACTTATGGATACTATTCATGATTTAAGAAAAGAAAGACGTGAAAAAATTACAGAAGCAGTTAAAAAAACTAATAATTATCAATTTGAAATAAAAGCTTTTACAAGGTTTGTTGCTTCTAATGAAACTTCCGCTTTCAAGAAAAGAATTCAAAAATTTACTGAATTTGATAGTTATACTATTTATAAAGAATTATTTAAAAATAAAAACTTATTTTATAAATTATCAAAAGGTTTAAATTTACCTGAAAATATAGATGAAATAATAGATTATACTAACTCAGTTATTACGGACCAATATAACATACCATATGCTGATGGCATTAGTTTGATGTATTTAAAAATAAAAGCTGAAGGCATTGATTTATACTCAGAAATTAAGCAAGTTTTTGTAGATGAAGCTCAGGATTACTATCCAATACATTATAAAATTTTGAATTTAATGTTTAAAGAATCAAGGTTTACTGTAGTAGGAGATGTTAATCAATCCAT
>JARBUP010000145.1 GCA_029239575.1 Bacillota bacterium | reverse complement strand
TATCATACCAAATGCAGCAGTCTGACTGCTGATGTATGCTACAGCAGCTTCACCATCACCGTAAATCCCAACATCTGTATGAATTCGGCAAAGAATTGGACGCCAAATTGGATTTGCAGTGGTAACAAGTAATACATCCACTTTTGTAATTTTCATATTATAACCCCCATTTTTAATTTAATATTTAAAATATCAAACGCATCTAATACTTTAAAATTTAAGAGCTTTGCTTAAATATTAAAAGTTATTTAACTATTAAATTAATTGATTTATATAATCATATGCTTGTAATACAACTTTATGCTATAAATCATATACTCATATAACAAGTATATGTGCATATAGTTATATAAATGGTCATATAGTTATATAAAGGGTATATAAATATATATTAATTTATTAAAACCCAAATATTAATATAAAAATTAAAAGGATGAATTAAAATGAATAGTAAATTTATAAAAAGAAATAACCTATCAGAGCAACTTTGTGACATTATAAAAGAATCTATAACAAATGGAACCTATGTTAATGGTGATAAACTTCCTTCTGAAATGCAACTTACTAAAATATATAATGTAAGCAGGCTTACTGTTCGAGCTGCTCTTCAGCGGTTAAACGCCCTTGGAATAGTAATAACAAAAGCAGGCGATGGTACTTATGTAAATGAATATAATATAGAAGATTTTTTGAAGGGAGTTTCAATTCTCAATGTGAATTCTAAAACACTGGAGGATGTTAAGGACTTTAGACGTGTAGTAGATTTAGATTGTATTAGACTCGCTATTCTCAATGCAACAGATGATGAACTTTTACAACTAAAATTTGCTTGTGTTGATTTTGAAAGTAAGTTTATTGATTATAAGGAAGATTTAGATGATTCAAAATTAAGAATTCTTTCGGATTGTGACTTTCATATTCATATGAAAATTAGTGAATTGTCAAAGAATTCATTATATATCCTTGCTTATAAAGCAACTCAGGAAATAATGAAAGAATTTTTATACACAATTATTGCGACACGTTATAGACGTTCTAAAGAACTAAATAGCCCTAACTTCTTTATTGCAAGCATGAAAGGACACAGTGCTCTTTATGAAACTATTAAATTAAGGGACTTTGAAAAATCTAAGAAAATTTATCTAAACCATATTGATTATAAAGTTCTTAGCCTGGTTCCTAAGGAATTCGATTAGCATATATTTTTAAATTAAATATAAACATATAATTTTATATAATCAAAAATCATCCTCCAGTTTATTATTTATAAATGGAGGGTGTTTTAATTATTTATTAATACTACATCTAAGTTATTCTTGTATATTAAAACTTACTTAATAAAATTATATAAAATTTTTATATACAACAAACAAAACAATGACTAAATAAGGATAAAATAATCCTTGTGTTAATAAGGTACGGAGAAGTGAACTAAAATCGTACCATTAATATTAATAATCAAATATATTTTAACCTTGATTTCATTTTAAAAATGCTAACACTACTAAATGTAATTTTAATCAATCTTTAACAAAATTAAAGAAATAATGATGTATCATTAATAAAATTTCATTATTTTCACTTTGAAGTAATACAACTTCCTTCTTTATTGCAAAATTTAATATTGCTCTTTAAAAATTATTATTAATATAATTGTCTATTTAAATAATCTGAATCTGTTGAATATAATAGTGCATTTTCTTTTGTTATTAATCGTTTTTCATATAAATCTATTATGCTTGTGTCCATTGATATCATTCCATTTTCTTCACAAGCATGTATGACACTGTTTAATTGATGTACTTTCGATTCGCGTATTAAATTGGATACAGCATTGTTAACAAGCATTACTTCAAATGCTGCAGCTCTCTTTGAATCCACAGTAGGAATCAATTGCTGTGATATTACTGCCTGAAGCTGCATGGATAATTGAATTTTAATTTGTTGTTGTTGATTTGAAGGAAACACATCTATTATTCTATCTATGGTATTTGCTGCCCCTGTTGTGTGCAAAGATGATAAAACTAAATGCCCTGTTTCTGCTGCTGTTAAAGCTATTTCAATTGTTTCTAAATCCCTCATTTCTCCTATTAGTATAACATCTGGAGCTTGCCTTAAAGAAGATTTAAGAGAAGATATATAACTTTTAGTATCAGTTTCTATTTCACGTTGGCTCACTATGGACTTTTTATGCTTGTGAATATATTCAATTGGATCTTCAAAAGTCATTATGTGGCAATTTCTTTCTTGGTTTATTTTATTTACCATACATGCAAGAGTAGTTGATTTTCCGCTACCTGCAGGGCCTGTAACAACTATTAATCCCTTTGTTTTATTGCTTAAATTCATAACAACTTCAGGTATCCTTAAATTAGCAGGGTCTGGCAAATCAAATAATACAACCCTTATAACTGCAGCATAAGAATTTCTTTGTTTATATGCACTTACTCTAAAACGCCCTAATTTAGATATGGAAAAAGAAAAATCTAAATCTCCTTCACCTATCATTTGTTCAAAATTATCTCTTTCAGCTAATTGAAAAATATCATATAATATTTCATATGTATCTTTGGGTGTTAATGAATTTTCGTTTTGAGATATTATTTCTCCCATTATTTTATAAGACAACGGGCGTCCAGCTATAATAAAAATATCCGAAGCATGTTTGTCCGCTGCATTTTTTAATATATCTATTATTTTCATATCACTCAAATATTCCTTCCCATAAATCATAATTTTCTTCTTCATAATTTAAAGCATTTATATTTGCTAAATTCCATGATTTTATTTTGTAGTATGGGATGTTAATTGTATCATCATATAAAATGTTTAATGTTACACATATTTTTTGATTTTCTTTTCCAAATACTTCATAATAAATTGTAATAAATTCATTGTTTTTATCTACAATTGACAATCCGTTTATTTTTTCTAATTCATTTATGACTGCATGATTAAAATTTTCTTTTGTTGCTATTCCAATACTTATTAAATTATCATTTGTGTTTATTAAAAGCTCATATATTTCTGATAATTTTTGTTCAGTTTCTCCATTAACATAATAATAATCCTTTGCCATGCTTTCGGATTTCTTAGATAATTTCAAATCAGAATATGCTGTTGTAAAAGATAAAACTGAAAAAACAGTTAAACAAAGCGCAACAAATATCACAATTATTAAGCTTCCACCTATTCCTGCTGATATTTTATTATTTTTATTCATTGTAATTGCCCCCCTTATATATTGGGAAGAATTTTTTCGATTGAATGAAATAAATTATTTTATCTTCATTTTTAATAAATGGATATTTTTCGACTTTTTCCATGGAAACATTCATGTCAGACATTTCCCCATGTGTATTTGAAATATTTTTTATATTTATTTTCATTTCAAATTCATAATTTTCTTTTGAACATTCATTTAAATCATTATCATAATAAATTGTATATATTGTTTCATTATTTATTTCAGTCACGGTTTCATTTGAATAAGTTTTTTCTATTATTTCTTTCATTTCTTTATAATTATTTGCTGACTTCATATATTCAAATGATGATTGAACTACTACTGATGCATTTGTTTTGTCATTTGATTTTTGCTGAGTGAATTTTGCTATAGCAAAACAATTTAACATAATCACACCTGTTATGGCAAAAATTAAAACTGATAATATTATTTCAACTAAAGAAACTTCTAAATTGATGGTTGATTTATATTTCATTTTGTACCTCTTATTTAGAATTTTTGCCTAATATTAATTCTGATTTTCTGTCTTTACTTTCTACTGATATTTTAAATGTATTTTTATTTATTTCTGTTATATTAAATCCATCTAAATTCACTATTTTCATACCATCCTGTAATTGAAATTCATCATGTTCTTCAATTAATATTTCATTTAAACAGTTATTATAATAATAAATCCAAGTTTCATAATTTATACCGTCATAATTTTCTTTAATTAACAAAGCTGGCTGTCCATGTACTTCTTTTATTTCAACAGCATTTTCCTTGTCCGATTGCCTGATTTTATTTTCTATGTAAGAAAGAGAAACACGTACTTCATAATTGCTTTGACGATCTTCATTAATGCTTTTATAAATATCATTTCCAAGCAAAATAATCATGGATGATAAAATTACAATGATGAGAAAAAGTAACATAATTAATAAAAATTGAATGGAAAATTTATTTGCTTTAATATTTTTATAATTCATATTTCCCCCATTTGTAATAATAATTATTATTTTATATATACCTCTACTTCAGGCATTATGTTACTAGCAAAAACAGAATAATAAATTACATATTTTTCTTCATTTACAGATAATCCGTAATTTTCAATTAAATAATTTATATTTGGAGGATACATCCCTTCTATGGCATAACATTGCACTGCACTTCTTGTAATAGCATCCTTTAATATATTTAGCTGTTCTTCTTCTTTTTTGTAATCTGTTTTATTTATGGAAAAGTTTATAAAAACTAAAATAGCTATAAAAATCACTGCGTATAAAATTTTAAATTTATTTTTCATTTCTCACCACTATCCTATTGAAGACATAATGTTCATGAGAGGTATCATAACTGATATTAAAATAATACCTATGGCAATAGATAATATACCAACTAAAACTGGCTCTATTAATGCAACTGCATGGCTTAATGCTTCATCAGCTTCATTTTCATATATTTGTGTCAACTTTTTCATAACGTTATCTATTTCTCCTGTTTTACTTCCCATAGAAAGCATCTGCATATGCATTTTAGAATAAATATTAAGTTTTGAAAGTGATTCTATAAATGAATTACCTTGATCCATTGAAACCTTTAATAATTCAACTTTATTTTTAAGCTCAGAATTTTCCAATATTTCTATCAACAAGTTAATTGACTTGTCCATATTCATGCCACTGGATAAAAGTAAGGACATGGAAGAAGAAAATCTAAAAGCAGTAATTTTATTTATTATTGATTTTGTTAAAAAGAAATTATTTAAAAAACTATTGAAACTTAACTTCCCCTTTTCTGTTTTCCATAATAAAAAACAAGATATAATTAAAACTATTATTGCAATGACTAAATACATAGTAAATTTCCCTGCCATTATACCCGTTGAAAAAGACAGCAAGATAGAAGCTTCACTTGATATTTCTCCCCCAAGATCTTTTAACATATCTTCAAAAATAGGGAAAATTTTAGTTACTAAAAGGATTATTACACAGGACATCATTATAAAAAGCATGGCAGGATAAAAAATTGAATTTTTAATTCTTAATTTTAAGAATTCCTCTCTGTCATAATATTCAGAAAGAGATTTTAATACATCCTCAAGTGTTCCTGTCAAACTACCTACATGGCACATATTTATTAAATACGGTGGAAAGCAATTAGACTTTTCCATTGCTTTATATAAGGGCATTCTATTTTTAAGCTCTTCCTTAATAATTAATAAACAATCCTTAACTTTTCCATTTTCCATATCGTCATACATCATATTAATTCCATCATAAATTAGCATTCCAGACTTTAATACAAGAGCTACTTGCATACAAAAAAAAGATAATTCAGATGATGATAAATTTTTATTTCCCATAACTACCCCACAATATAATTTAGTTATTAGTTAAATGATTGCTTTTAATTTTATTATAATATTTATCATCCCATTGTACAACAAATTATTATCTTTTTTAACAAAATTTGCATATTGTTTTTATTACCAAATTATTATGTCAATTTAGAAGTTTTGAATATTTTTAAAATAATATTGATATACTTTTTAATATGATGTAAAATTAAGCGTAGTTAATTTTAGGGAGGGTGCAATGTTTATTGAAGCTATTATTTTAGGTATAATTATTGGTTTAATAAGGCATGGGAGAGTTGCAAGATTAACAACTATAGATTTTAATTTTAATATTTTTATATATATATCCGCTGTTTTATATTTTGTAATATTAATTATGAATTTAGGCTTATTTGACTATAACTCAAACCTTTATTCTTTATTTTTAACAGCATCATATGTAATGTTAGTTGTTTTTTTAATATTAAATATATCAATTCGCTTTATGTTCATACCTCTCATAGGGTTAATTTCAAATTTAATATGCTTTTTTGCTAACAACTTTAAATTTCCTATTTCAACTGATGCCGCTTTAAAAATTTATGGAGCTGAAATTGTAGAACTTTTAAATAAAGGAAATGTTAAATTTTTTATTCCAGCAGAAAATGCATCACTAAGCTCATTAGGAAATGTAATAAACCTTGTAAATTACATAGTAGTAAGCCCTGGTGATATAATAATATTCATAGGCATCGTATTAATTGTTCAATCAATTGTATCGGATAGACGTATGAAAAATAAAAGTAAAATTACATTTTCAAAAGGGATGTTTAAATAATACTATATATAAAGTTATAAAAAAAAGAGTATATTTCAAACTCTTAGACTAATGACAAACTTAAATCTGTCATTCTGAACGTAGTGAAGAATCTTAATTTTGAAACATAAGATCCTTCGCTATAGCTCAGGATGACAAAAATAATGATTTGTCATAAAGCTAATAGTATGATTCATACTCTTTTATAATGCAAAATTTTAATTTAATTTTCTTTTATAGTTTCAGATAATGCGCTAACTAAGCCTGCTAAATTCTGTATGTCAGAAGGAATTATAATTTTAGTTGCTTTTCCATCTGCTGCTTTTTCAAATGCTTCAAAACTTCTTAAAGCTAATACAGCCTGGCTTGGATTAGCCTCTTTTAACATTTTCAAACCTTCAGCAGTTGATTGCTGAATTTTTAAAATAGCTTCTGCTTCACCTTCTGCTTCTCTTATTGTAGCTTCTTTATGAGCTTCAGCTCTTAATATTGCAGATTGTTTTTCACCTTCAGCTTCAAGAATAGCAGATTCTTTTTTACCTTGCGAAACTAATATAGCAGCACTTTTTTCGCCTTCTGCTCTAAGGATTGATTCTCTTTTTTCTCTTTCTGCTTTCATTTGTTTTTCCATGGCATTTTGAATTTCTTTAGGTGGTAATATGTTTTTAACTTCCACTCTGTTAATTTTTATTCCCCATGGATCAGTTGCTTCATCTAAAACAACTCGCATTCTTGTATTTATTATTTCTCTTGA
>JARBUP010000396.1 GCA_029239575.1 Bacillota bacterium | reverse complement strand
TTCTTTGCTGAAGCTCCCAAAATGAATCCTTCACGAACTTTGATTAAAGGTGTAATCTGTGGAGTACGAGTGGAGGACGTGGAAGAACCAACTATGCAAGAAATTCGGTATTTGGATAAGTTGATTGATGAGTTAGCAAAAGGAAAAAGGATTGAAAAGATTTTGCGGAAAGAATGACAAAAATGACAATAGGGACGTACTTAAAACGTCCCATTTTTTTGTTGAAATTGAATCAAGGGGAGTACGGAATAGTATCAAGCTGCAAATGAGACATTTAAGTACGTCCCCAGTGTAATTTTATCTTAAAGGAAGATTAAAAGTTTTTACTAATCCATTTACATAAGCCCTTGCAATTGTATCAGTATTATCAATAATCCAATTAGCTGTAATAGGGTTGTCATGGAACTCTGTTTCAATTAAAACTGGCATTATTCCTTCGTTATGAGGGGTTCTAATTTCACCATACCCGAATCCATCAAAAGGAGCCATACCATTTTTAATTTGCAAAAATGTAATTGATTCATATGGGTCTATTGCATTAATTTCATGTATTATATTATTTGTTAACAACCAACTTTTCAAGTAGTCAGGGTGATAAAATCCTACTGCTCCAGTTTGTACTTTAGACACTGATGCATTTGAATGTATTGCTAAATATACATCAGCTTTAAATTTCTTAGCTTCATCAGGCCTGCCTAAATAAGTTTGTCCTAAAACACTTCCTATTTTAACATCACATACATATTCAGTTTCTAAAATTTCTTTTATTCTGTCAGCTAAATTTTCCATTTGTATCTTTTCAGTAGTATCACCTACTGCATATAAATTAGCTGGTTGATTTGATGGTGAAAGATAAATTTTAAAAATATCCTCTGAACCTTGGTTGTTCGCTGGTTCATCATTTATAATTTCAATATATTCCTTATGAACCCATCCAGTTTTTCCATCAAATTCTACATTGAGCCAATATCCATCAGCTTTTAGTATTCCAACTACAGCACCTTTTTCTAATTCTGAAATAACAGCGTAATTAACGCCATTACCTTCTCTAAAATTTAAGTTTTCAGTGGTTACTATGCCATTTATTATTTCTGCTTTCGGTTCTTCATTTGGCTCTTCGGTAGTGTTTTCTATAATATCTACATAATCCTTATGAACCCATCCTATTTGACCGCTATATTCAACATTAAGCCAATCACCATCCGTATTTAATATTTTAACAATACTATCCTTTTCAATTACACCTATAATTGAAGAAGTAATATCGTTACTTTTTCTAAAATTTAATCTTGAATTTAATCTTGAAGTAGTTACTTTGCCACTTAAAATATCATCTATAGGTTCTTCAATTACTGGTTTTTCATCTGAATCATTGCTTATATCATGAATTCCGGATAACACTTTACTTGAGCCTACATATCTTGTAAATGGCGTTTTGTATCCATTTATATATCTTCTTTCATATTCTTTCTTTGGATTTTCTTTCTCCTGACCTGCATACTTCCATTCATCAGAAATCTTGTCATCACTTATTAATATTAAATTTGATTCTTGTACCCATACAACATTATATCCCATATTTTCTGAAAGAAACCTTAAGGGAATTAACGTTCTCCCTTTAATAATTTGAGCTGGTACATCAAGTGTTTTTTCAGCATTGTTTATCTTTGACGTTTTGCTGTTTATTTTAAATATTATTTTGTTATCTTTATCAAACCCTATTGCCAACTGTTCTTTTTGATTCCATTCAACTTCGAGCTGCATTTCTTCAAATATTGCTCTCATAGGAACTAAAACTCTATCATTAACCATCTGAGGTTTTACATCAAATTCTATTGTTTCATTATCTTTAATTACACGAATTTCATTTTGTTTTATATAATCAACTTTTTCAAAAGTTAATTGAGTTGCAAAAGCCAATTGTGTGTTAAGACCTGATAAGCCTATGATTACTGAAGTAGAAAGAAGCACGGTTAATAATTTTTCTTTAAACATTCGCATTTTCTCGCCCATCCTGTTGATTATTTTATTTTGTTATAACTTTTTAAATTATACCATATTATTAATATTTTGTAAATTATAGTTGAACTTTGTAATAATATTGAAATAAAGAGACCTTTATCTATTAAAGCCAGATTAAGGTCCCTGATTTTTTAAAATTTAATTTTTAATAACTTTATTACTTAAATTACACTTTAAATGGATCACCATTATAAATATTCATTTTTTCGCCTCTTGCAAATCCAATTAATAAAATATTTAACGCATTTGCCATATCAATAGCTAAAGTAGTTGGAGCTGAACGTGATATAATGGCGGGAATTTCTCTTTTGGCCGCTTTTATAAGCATCTCGGATGATATTCTTCCGCTTGTTAAAATAATTTTATCCTTTAAATTTAAATTATCCATTAATGAAGAGCCTAAAATTTTATCCAAAGCATTATGTCTCCCAATATCTTCTTGAAAATACAGTATTTTTTCTAAATCACATAATGCACAGCTGTGAACACCGCCAGTGGTTAAAAAAAGCTCTGATTTATGATTGAATTCTTTCATTAATTTTATTACATTATCTAAATTGACTGAAATAGGATGCTCAATTTTTTTAGATTTAAATGAATCTATTACATTATAAAATACTGTACCCTTGCCACACCCAGATGTTATAGTTCTTTTATTCAGTAGACTTTCAGTCAATATTTTTCGCTCTTTTAGAAGTACATAACCTCTGCCATATGTTCCATCAATTTGTATTTTTTTAACATCATCAAGACTTTCAATAATACTTTCGGAAAGAAGAAAACCTAATGTTAGCTCCTTTAA
>JARBUP010000144.1 GCA_029239575.1 Bacillota bacterium | reverse complement strand
AGAGTTTGGACTAAAGATGAGCTTACTAAATTAGGCGATATTTGTTTAAAATATAAAGTAACAGTAGTATCTGATGAAATTCATGGGGATTTTACTTATGATGGATACACACACCATGTTTTTGCTAATATTAAACCAGAGTTTTCTAAAATAGCAGTAACATGCACAGCTCCAAGTAAAACATTTAATATTGCTGGACTTCAAGTATCAAATATTTTTATTGAAGATACCGCTTTAAGAAAAGCATTTATAAATGAATATAATAAAAGTGGTTACAGCCAACTTAATTCCCTTGGATTAGTTGCATGCCAAGCAGCTTATGAGCACGGTAGAGAATGGCTTGATGAACTTAAAATATATTTAAAAAGCAATTTGGATTATGCAAGATCATTTTTCGCAGAAAGACTACCACAAATAAAATTAATTGAACCCCAAGGAACTTATTTAATATGGCTTGACTGTAGTGACTTAGGTTTAAGCGATGAAGAGTTAAATGATATAATAATCAATAAAGCTAAATTATGGCTTGATTCTGGAACAATGTTTGGTAAAGACGGTGAAGGCTTCCAAAGAATAAATATTGCATGTCCAAGGGAAACATTAAAAAGAGCCCTTGAACAATTAGAAAATGCCGTTAAAAATATTTAAAAAACAAAATAACTAATATATAATTTCTAACCCAAAGAAAGACCACAAACGTGATCTTTCTTTTTTGTTTTATTTTTATTAATTCAAACAAATTATTTTTATATCACTATAACAGAAATTCCATCAGGAATGACAGTAATTTTAGAATCTTTCTTTTTTAATATTTCATCAGCCAATTTAATTGCATCTTCAACTGAATGAGCAGGTATCATATGCATATCCATAATTAACTTATCCGGTGCATCAGAAATATAAATAACTTTATGGTTAATTAAAATACGTGCAAGTATTTGGCATTCCCATTGGTCAGGAATAGTTTCTTCTTTTAAAGTAGCTAAGAATTTTGCCATTATTTTATTTGCATCTTTTTCTTCTACAAATGTTTCGTAGAATGATTCACCACCATGACCGTCATTTGATTTAGCAATCATTATTATGACACCGCCAGGTTTAACAGTTGCTTCAGCTGCTGTCATTCCTTTTACAGCCTGATAAATATTTTGGTCTAAAGGATATCCTCCATTAGTAGTTATAGCAATATCTGATTTAACACTGTTAACTTTGCATTGACTATTTAAAAATTTTCTTCCTTCTTGATGAGCTAAATCACAGTCCCCTGCAACAGAATAAATTACTTCTTTTTCAGAATTTATTACAACATTCACAATAAAATCAAGTCTTGCTGCTCTTGCAGCATATAACATATCTATATGAAGTGGATTCCCATCAATTATACCAGCCCTTGCTTTGTCAGAATTTATAAACTCAGCATTGTGGTTGTACATAACAGTTTTCCTGCTTACAATTCCCGGAAGAACACTTTTTCTTCCTCCAGAAAATCCTGCAAAAAAGTGAGGTTCAATAAATCCTTCAGAAACTAATAGGTCTGCTTCTACAGCTAATTTGTTTATTATTAACTGTCCTCCTGATGGAAGAGTTCCTATGTTTACAAGCATGCTTTCATCATCACAATCATGAATATATATATTTTCGTTTTCAACTATTTCAGGTCCAAATTTAAATACTAATTCTTCTTTAGTTGTTTCTCTGTGACAGCCTGTAGAAATTAATATTGTAATATCTGCATCAGGATTCCCATTTCTTATTTCTTTTAACATTAAAGGCATTATAACTTTGCTTGGCACTGGCCTAGTATGGTCACTTGCTATTATAACTATTTTTTCTTTTCCTTTTGCAATTTCTCTAAGTCTTGGAGTTCCTATTGGATTTTCCAAAGATTTTTGTACTAATTCTTCTTGACTTAGTTCTGGTTTATAATGATGCATATCCGATACTAATATTGCATTTAGTCTCTCATCAGAAATTTCTGCATCAAGAAATGACTTGCCATATGGTAATTTAACATTTGCCATTATATCTCTCCTTACATTTGACATACTTTATGAGGATTTAAAATATTTTTAGGGTCAAATGCTTTTTTGATTCCGTTCATTAATTCTACAACTGTTGGATCAAGAGATTTCATTAAATATGATTTTTTAGCATATCCAATTCCATGCTCTCCAGAAACTTGTCCTTGCAACTCATGAGCTTTGTTATAAATTTTATCCATAGCTGCAGTCATACGCTCTTCCCATTCTTCTTCTGTTAAATCATCTTTTAACACATAAGCGTGAAGGTTTCCGTCACCAGCATGTCCAAAGCTTTTTATTCTTATATTTACTTCTTTATAAATGTTATGAATATATTCAACCATTTCATTTACAGAACTTCTTGGTACAACAACGTCTACTTCGTCCATATAAGTTGTAGAACCTTTTATAGCTTCAAGGAATGCTCCTCTTGCTTTCCAAATTGATTCTTCTCTTTCAGATGTATCAGAAATTAATATATCCTTTGCTCCTTGTTCAAGGCAAAGTTTTGCCACATTTTCATAAGCATTTTCAATTTCTTCAGTTGTGTTTCCATCAAATTTTAATAAAAGGTATGCATCAGCGCTTGAATCTGGGAATTTCTTTCCTAAATATTGTTCAGCATCTATTATAACTTCTCTTTGCATAAATTCTATAGCAGTTGGTATTGACTTTGATTTTACAATCAATGGAACAGTTCCTATTGCTTGTTCTAATGTTGGAAAAGGAATAAGCAAGCTTATTACTTTTTTAGGAAGAGGAATTAATTTTAATATAGCTTTTGTAATTATTCCAAGAGTTCCTTCAGAACCAACCATTAAATCTTTCATTGCATAGCCCGTACTGTTTTTAACTACTTTTCCTCCAAACTCTACTATATCTCCATTTGGAAGAACAACTTCAAGACCACGTACATAATCTCTTGTAACGCCATATTTAACAGCTCTCATACCGCCTGCATTTGTACTGATGTTTCCTCCTATAGTAGCAGATTTTTCACCTGGATCTGGAGGGTAAAATAAATCTCTTTCTTCAACATAAGCTGAAATTTCCATCAGCAAAACACCCGGTTCAACTGTTAAAGTTAAATTTTCTTCGTCAAGTTCAAGGAAATGATTCATTAGTGTTGTATCAAGCATAATTCCATGCTCAATTGCTACAGAAGCTCCAACAAGTCCAGTACCTGATCCTCTTGGAGTTACAGGAATATTATTTTCATATGCATATTTCATAATTTTAGAAACTTCTAATGTTGAAGTTACTTTTACAACTACATCAGGATAACTTGTAGTATCACTTAATTCATCATGACTGTATTCTTCATTTATATTATCACCATAAAGGATTCTTTCATCATCATTTATAATATTTTTAATATAATTTAAATCTTCCAACTGCAATTTTTTATAACTCATTATATTGCCTCCTTACTGTCTTTTATTTGTTCAATTAAGTTTGGAATTATATCGTACAAATCTCCTACTATACCATAGTGCGCAGTTTTGAAAATAGTAGCATTTTCATCTTTGTTTATAGCTATTATTTGTTCAGCATTATTCATACCAGCAACAAATTGGATTGAACCCGATACACCGCAAGTAATTATTAATTTTGGTCTAACTGTTCTTCCGCTTAATCCTACTTGACGTTTTGCCTCAATCCAGCCATTTTCATAAAGTGGTCTTGTACATGCAAGTTGTCCACCTAACAAATCTGCTAATTCTTGTAATAAAGCTAAATCTTCTTGTTTTTTAACTCCACGTCCCGCTACAACTAAAACATCAGAAGCTTCAATAAATTGCTCTTTTGCTTTTGGTATTATATCAAGAACTTCAACATTACAATCTAATAATTCTGAAGCTAAGCTACAATTAATTACTTCGCCTGATTCATTGGCATTTCTTTTAGGAGCATCCATAACTTTATATCTAACTGTTGCCATTTGTGGTCTGTTATTAGGGCATAATATTTGAGCCATAATGTTACCGCCAAATGCAGGTCTTATTTGAACTAAATCTGTATTCTCATTCATTTCCAATATAGTACAGTCTGCTGTAAGTCCTGTTCTTACTCTTGCTGCAAAACGTGGTGCAAGCTGACGACCAACAGGTGTAGCTCCAACTAATATTGAAGCAGGTTTAATGTTATTTACAAAATCTTCAAAAACAGCTGTATATGGTTCTATTTTAAATCTACTTAGTTTTTCATCATCATAAACAAACACTTTATCCACACCGTAATGAAGTATTTCACGGCTTTGAGCTGAAATATTTTCACCCATCATTACAGCATAAACAGGATGATTAATTTTTGCTGCAAGTTCTTTTGCTTTTCCTATTAATTCATAAGTTACAGGATGTATTACACCATCTATATGGTCAACATATACTGCGATACCGTTCCACTTACTTTTATCTATTTCTACTTGATCTTCATCTTCTACATATTCTATGGCACCTTTAGGACCTTTTTTAACGCATAATTTACACATTTTACAAGCTGCATTTATTTGAAGCTTTCCTTCGCTTTCTTCTAAGGCACCGAAAGGACATATTTTTATTAAATCATTTATGCTTACAACTTTATTTTGATTAACTACTAATTTTGCCATAATATCCTCCTTAAGCAAATTTCAATTCTTTAATTTTATTTAACAATTTAACTGTAAGTTCTTCGCCAGTTCCTTTCCACATTTCTCTGTGTGCATTAACAGATGGTGGAAAAATACGCTGAACTTGTGTAGGAGAACCATTAAGACCATAATGTTTTTCATTTTTATCATCTAAATCATCAAAAGTGATAACAGTAATCTCTCTGTCCTTTGTTGCTTGTTTCTTAGTATAGGAAGGAAGTCTTGGCATAAATATATCTTTTTCAACTGCTAAGAGGCAAGGGAATTGTACTTTTGCAATTTCTATATCATGGGACATATCCATTTCAACCACTACTGCTTCATCCAATACTTCTACAATTTTGCTTACATTAGACATACTTGGTATATCAAGCCATTCTGCCACTTCAGGGCCTACCTGTGCAGTATCACCATCAGTTGTTTGCTTACCGCAAAGTATCAAATCAAAATTTCCTATTTTTTTTATTCCCTGTGCAATGGTATAGCTTGTTGCTAAAACGTCAGCTCCACCAAATTTTCTATCAGAAATTAAAGCACCATTATCAACACCCATTGCAAAAGCTTCCCTTATCACTGATGAAGCTTGGCCAGGTCCCATAGTTATAACGCTTACTGTTCCTCCCCTTTGATCTCTTATTCTTAAAGCTGTTTCAATTGCATATAAATCATATGGATTCATTTTTGATTCAACGCCATTTCTTTTTAAAACACCTGTTACTGGATCAACTTCAACTTTATTAGTTCCAGGAACTTGCTTAATACATACTAAAATATTCATATTATCACCTTTCCATTTTTTAATTTTTTAATTTAAATTTATAGTTAACTCACATTAATGATTAACTTAACTTTTTTAAAATAATTGTACACCAATATAATTTAATATTCCATATCCTACAAGGAATAGTACGGACCATTTAATTGTACCTTTTAACAATTCACCTTCTTTTCCTGGCAAATTAGAAGCTCCTACTGCAATAGCAATGC
Organism: Bacillota bacterium; assembly: GCA_029239575.1. Classification (GTDB taxonomy): domain Bacteria; phylum Bacillota; class Clostridia; order Tissierellales; family Sedimentibacteraceae; genus Sedimentibacter. Next base: position 1,529 of record JARBUP010000144.1, on the reverse strand, counting down.
TTTGAGGTGATATCATTTTGCCAGCAGATACACCTGCAGTATTTGATGCAGCAATCCAAGTTGGATCATAATTTAAAGCTATAGCTGTTTGAGATTGCAATCCACCAAATAATACACTTGATGATGTACCGCTTCCTGTTACAAATGTTCCTAAACATCCGAGAGTTGGAGATATTAATGGATAATAAGGACCTGTTAAAGCTACAAGCATATTAGCTATGGAACTAATCATACCACTGTATCCCATAAGTTTTGCTGTTGACAAAATAGTTAATAATGTAATCATGGTATTTTTCATTTGGAAAAATGTCTTTTTTAATACACCACACAGCTCATTAAATTTTGCTCCCTGTATCATTCCACCTATGAATGCTGAAACCGCAATCCATATAGGTGGTGTTGTTACCCAAGAAAACACATAAGGCGCTGCACCATCACCTGTATAAATATGCACTGTAGTTTTCAGTGTTGATAGAATACCGTTAATTGGTGCTACTACTTTAGATGTCCCAATTAAAAATATAAATATTAATATAAATGGGCTCCAAGCTTTTAATGCTTCTTTTTTTGTTATGTTTAAATTTGATTTTTGTTTATTTTCAACTTTCAATGAAGATGCTGTTGAAATTGCTGCTTCATTAGAAATTTCTTTGCTATTTTTCATGGAGAATTCAGGAATAACATTTCCTTTTCCAAAAAACTTTGCTGCCATTATAGTGCAGACCATTGAAAATACTGACCCTATTACTACTGGAAGTTCTGCTCCAATATATTTAGCTACTAAATATTCTGGGACTAAAAATGACAACCCCGATATTAATGTAATTATTCCTACACCTTTAAACGATTTTTTTGCATTTCCCTCAAACTTGCCTGTTAAATAAACCATTATAAATGGTGTTAAAATTATAAACGGTGCAAGTTGTATAACTGTTGCAGTTGCTAAACTCATAGGATCAAGTCCTGCAACTTTTGCTAATGTTGTTGTAGGAATTCCAATTGAACCAAAAGCAGTTGGAGTTGCATTTGCAATCAAGCACACGATTGCAGAAAAAACAGGATTAAATCCTAATGCCCATAACATACTTGCAGGAATTGCAACAGCAGTTCCAAAACCAGCCATACCTTCCATAAATCCGCCGAAACCCCATGCTATAATTAATACAATTATTCTTTTATCATTAGTAAAGCTTGTAAGCATTTTTTTAATTACTTCCATGGATCCTGTATGCAAACAAACATTATATGTGAACATTGCAGCTATAATAACTACTATTATAGGCCATATAGCAAGGGACACTCCTTCAAGGACTGCAGTAAAGCTATCCAATAAAGGCATTTTCCATACTAATGTTGCTAATGTAAAAGCTATAACCATTGCTGAAGCACATGCTTTATATCCTGGTATTTTTAAATATGTTAGTGCTATGACAAGCCAAATAATTGGTGCTAACCCTAAAACAAACATCAAAGTCATATTCATAGATATTTCTCCCATAATCGTTTTCATTTACATTTTACTTTGCTTT
>JARBUP010000143.1 GCA_029239575.1 Bacillota bacterium | reverse complement strand
ATGAAAATACTTGATTTCTATCCAGCAAACTGTAAAAATTGTTATAAATGTGTCAGGAACTGTTCAGTGAAAGCTATTAAAATGATTAATGATCAAGCACAGGTGGTTGAAGAAAAATGCATTGCTTGCGGCAATTGTTTTTTAGTATGTCCACAAAATGCAAGAAATATTCATAGTGATTTAGATAAAGTAATGGATGCTATTGCATCTAATAAAAAAGTAGTTTTATCAATAGCACCTTCTTATATTGGTGTTTATGATGAACCTTATAAATTAATTTCTGCGTTAAAACATATGGGTGTGGATATAGTTGAAGAAACTTCCATAGGAGCAGTTAAAGTTTCCGAATTATATGAAGAATATATTATTAATAATAATATAGAAAATGCAATTACATCATGCTGCCCATCTGCAAACATGATGATACAAACATATTATCCAGATTTAATTAAATATTTAATACCTATAGATTCTCCTATGATTGCACATTGTAAAATGATAAGAAAACATTATGGCGATGATGTTTTTATTGCTTTCTTAGGTCCTTGTATATCAAAGAAATGCGAAGCATTTGGTTTTCAAAAATCAGGTACTATAGATGCAGTTATTTCATTTGAAGAATTGGATAAATGGATGGAATTAAATAATATTAACATTTCAAATTTTGATGAATCCCGTCCTGATCTTGAAGGAAATTTAATAGGTAAAAAATACCCAATGCAAAATGGTATTGTATCAGGCATTGAAAGTACTTTAATAAAAAATGATTTAACTCCTATTTCTGTATCCGGTACGGATAATTTAAAAGAAGTTTTTCAAGCATTGCAAGATAAACTAATAAGCAAAGTTATTATAGAAGCAAACAGCTGTTTATACGGTTGCTTAGGTGGCCCTGCAGTTCCAAAAAATAGCAAAAATATTTTTGCAAGAAATTGTAATGCAAAAACTAAACTAAAGGAAGCCGTAAAACTAAATCCAGTAAATTACAATATAGAAGACAAAAATATAAGCTATATAAGGAATTTCCGAAACAAAAAATATCAATATCCACCATTTACAGAAGAACAAATTCATGACATACTTGAAAAAATTGGTAAGTATTCAAAAGATGATGAATTAAACTGCAGTGCCTGTGGGTATGAAACTTGCAGGGACAAGGCTATATCAGTTTTAGAAGGTTTGTCCTATGTTGAAATGTGTATTCCTTATATGAGAAGCCAAGCTGAAAAAATTTCAAATATAATTTTCCAATACTCACCAAACATCCTAATTATTTTAGATTTAGATTTAAACATATTAGATATTAATCCAGTTGGTGAACATGTTTTTAAGGCTGAACTCAAAAATATTAAAGGGCGAAACATTTCAATGTTACTACCAAATGATGATTATAAACAAGTGCTTAAAACAGAAGAAAGTGTATTAAGCAAAAAACTTGTACTTGAAAATTATGGTTTAACAGTTCTTCAAAGTATTGTTTATTTACCAAAAAATAAAATTATTTTTAGTATATTAAATGACATCACTAATGAAGAAAACAAAAAAAATCAAATATTAAATTTAAAATTAAATACATTGGAAACTGCCGACAAAGTTATAGAAAAACAAATGCGCGTTGCTCAAGAAATTGCTGGATTGTTAGGTGAAACAACTGCGGAAACTAAAGCTGCTTTATTAAAGCTTAAAAATGTAGTTCTTGAAGAAAGCGGTAAATAATATGGAAAAATTTTTAGACATAAATTATAAAAGCATAAATAAATATGGTGAAGAACTTTGCGGCGATAAAGTTGAATATATAAATGATGATGAAAGTTGCATCATAGTTTTGTCTGATGGACTTGGTAGTGGTGTTAAAGCTAATATACTTGCAACTATGACTACTAAAATAGCTGTAACTATGTTAAAAAATGGCGCTGCAATTTATGATACAATTGAAACAATCATTAACACATTGCCCGAGTGCAAAGTTAGAAAACTTGCGTATTCAACATTTACAATTATACAAATAAATAAAAAAAATAATGAGTACAATGCATACATTGCTGAATATGACAGTCCACCTTATTTTTATTATTCCCATAACAGGAGTATTCCCATTGATAAAAACGAGTGGATAATTGGTTCAAAGAAAATTTACGAATCAAATATTAGACTTGATTTGGGAGATTCAATTTCTGTTGTAAGCGATGGTGCTATCCATGCGGGTATAGGACAAATGCTCAACCTTGGATGGAGCTGGGATGAAATTAATGACTATTTAAAAAATTTAAATTTTATAAACAATTCATCTCAAATTGTAAATGGAAACTTTATAGGAGTTTGTAGCAGCCTTTACAATAATAAACCTGGTGATGACACTACAATATTAACTATTAAGTTAAGAAAGCCTGAATACACTGATGTATTCATAGGTCCTCCTTCTTCAAAATCTTATGATGACTTTTTAGCTCAAAAAATGATAGAAGGAACAAATAAAAAAGTTATATGTGGAGGTACCACTGCTCTTATAGCACAAAGGGTGTTAAATAAAAATCTCGAAGTTGATTTAGATTCAATGAAAGAAGACGTGCCTCCGATAGCATATATGGATGGTTTTGCTTTAGTAACAGAAGGTGTTTTAACTGTAGGAAAAACTTTAAGAAATATAAAAAACTATAATGAAAACAGTTTTAAGGATGCTTTAGAATTTAATGAATATGACGGAAGTTCATTGCTTTCTAAAATATTAATTGAAGAAAGTACTCATATTAATTTTTATGTAGGTAAAGCTGTGAATCCAGCCCATCAAAACCCGAATTTTCCAGCCACTTTTAATATTAAGTTGAAAATTATAGAAGATTTAATTAAAGAATTACGGGCATCTGGAAAGGAAATAACTGTAACATATATATGAAAAACCTTGACACTAAAAATTAATACACCAAATGTTATTTTTGGGGACAGCCCACTTTTGCCAACAAAACCATTGGCAATAGGGACAGTCCCCTTTAAATCAATTAATCAACAAAAGCGTATTTTGGTTTTTTGTCTAAAACATGAGTTGTTTCAATGAAACGGATTGTTCCTGTTTTTGAACGAGTTACTACTGAATAAGTTTTAGCTCTATTGTCCGAACCGTATCTTACTCCTTTTAATAACTCACCGTCAGACACTCCAGTTGCTGCAAAAATTATATCATCACCTTTTGCAAGGTCTTCCATAGTTAATACCCTATTCCAATTTTCACCCATCATTTTTTCGCATCTTATTCTTTCTTCATCAGTATTAGGAGATAAAATTCCTTGGAATTCTCCGCCAAGACATTTAAGTGCAGCTGCAGATATAACTCCTTCAGGAGCTCCTCCCTTGCCAACCATTATATCAACACCCGAATCTTCAAAACAAGTTGCTATGGCAGTGGCTACATCACCATCTCCAAACAACTTAATTCTTGCTCCTACACTTCTTGCTCTATTTATTAAATCTTCATGTCTTTCCCTATCCTGTATTGTAACAGTAACTTCAGTAATATCTTTATGAAGAGCTTTAGCTACATTGTACAAATTTTGCTCCAATGGTGCAGTAATATCTACGCAACCAGCTGCCTTTGGACCTACTGCAATTTTATGCATATACATATCTGGAGCATGTAACAAACAGCCTTTTGGAGCTACTGCTACAACAGCTAATGCACCTGGAAGTCCTTTAGCAATAAGTTTTGTCCCATCAAGAGGATCAACAGCTATATCTATTTCTGGAGTGCCTTCTTCCCAAGTTCCTATTTTTTCTCCTATATAAAGCATAGGAGCCTCGTCAAGTTCTCCTTCTCCTATAACAACTGTTCCTGAAATATCTAATACTTGGAACATACTTCTCATTCCGTCCGTTGCAGCCTGGTCAGCAATTTCCTTATTTCCTCTTCCGAAATATTTTCCGCATCCAATAGCTGCTGCTTCTGTTACCCTTACTATATTTAAAGCTAATTCTCTATCCAACTTAATTCTCCTTTGTAATCTTAATATATCTATCAACAATCGAGCTGATTTTTTCAAAATTTGTCAACAATAGAATATCATATTTTAACTTATTATTGTATATTTTTTTTACATTATGACATAATTTTTATTATTAAATATTTAACGACGTTCATTGACTATGTTTTACAATTATTGTACAATATGAGCAGGGCAAAAAATTATTATTTTGGAGGTTACAATGGAAAAATTAATTATCACTGCTTGTTTAACAGGCGCAGAAGTTACAAGAGAACAACAACCAAATTTACCTTTAACAACTGATGAAATAGCTGAAGCAGCATATCAGTGTTATTTAGCAGGAGCATCTATGGTTCATGTTCATGCAAGGGACAAAGACGGTAATCCAACTCAGGATTATGCAGTTTACAAAGAAATCAAAGAAAAAACTGCAGCAAAATGTAATATCATATTCCAACCATCAACTGGCGGAGCTACATATCATACACCAGAACAAAGAATGCAACCTATTGAATTAAAACCAGAAATGGCAACATTAAGTATGGGAACATGCAATTTTGGTGATGACGTATTTATGAACACAGAAGTAAACATTCAAATATTTGCTAAGCGCATGTATGAATTAGGAGTTAAACCAGAATTAGAATGTTTTGAAAAAGGTATGGTTGATACTGTAATTCGTATGACTAAAAAAGGAATTTTAAAAGGACCGCATCATTTTGATTTTGTTCTTGGAGTACCAGGAGCAATGGGTGGAGAACTTAGAGATTTAATGTATATGGTTGATTCAATACCAGCAGGTTCTACTTGGACTGTTGCAGGTGTTGGAAGATATCAGCTACCATTAAATATAGCTGCTATAATGCTCGGCGGTCATGCAAGAACTGGATTTGAAGATAATGTTTATTATTCTAAAGGAGAGCTTGCTACGTCAAATGCGCAATTAGTTGAAAGATTAGCTCGCATTTCAAAAGAAATGGGACGTGAAGTTGCAACACCTGATGAAGCAAGAGTAATTTTAGGACTTAAATAAAAATATAATAAGACATATACATCATCGCAAGAGATTACTTACCTAAATAGTTGATGTAGTAATAAAAAAGACTGATTTATATAGAAGCAGAAGCATTCTATAATAATCAGTCTTTTTGTTATAAATTGTCTCTTTGCTTAAACTTATAATTCATAATTGCGATTGAGAGGATTAAAATTCCCATGCCAATTGTATTAATAACACCTATACTTTCTCGAAATATAAAAACACCTAATAGTGTAGCTACAACCGTCTCAACCGAAGCAATAATCGGAACTCTTGCTAATTCTAAGTTTTTTGTCAATCCGCCCATATATAACAAATATGCACCAACAGTAGGTATTAATCCAAAACCAAAGGAATAAGTCCAAAATTCAACACTTGAAACTGCTATGATAGTATCCCAAGGCCTTATATAAGCACCTAAACTCAGCCATCCAAATAAAAAACTATAAAAAACAATTGTAAATGGATGAATACTACTGGATGTAATTTTACCTATAATTGATACCAGGCTATATAAAAAAGCAGATATTAAGCCTAAAATAATTCCTATAAAAGATAATTTTAAATTAGCTACACTTCCCCCTGTAACCATTAAAAAACAGCCAAAAATGTTCAATATTAATGCAATAACTTTTTGTTTGTTTATATTTTCCTTAAATAAAACAGATGACATAGCACAAACAAATACAGGGGATGTATATAAAAGTATTGATGCAGTTGCAACACCTACTCTTCCTATGCTCATATTATATAAGTAGTTAAACATAGCTTGAGTCAATAATCCTAAAGCCATACAATAAATTAATCCACTTTTATCTATTTTAAACATACTTATTCCGCCCTTGCAAATCATTACAAAAGCCAAAATCCAAAACCCCATGAACAATCTCATAAATGCTGTTAACTCAGAACTTGCCCCAAAACCTGTTAAGTTTTTTACAAAATATCCTATTGTTCCCCAAAGAGCTCCAGCCATAAAAATCATAATATAGCCTTTGGTTTGATCCGTATATAACAATTGAAGATTTTTAATATATTTAATCATTTCCATTTTATGTGTATGAGAATTTAATTCTCAAATCCTTTTTTATATATTGTTTTAATTATAATACTTTAAAATATTTATTAGTAATTAATTATAACATATTTTTTAATACCAATTCAAAGTTAATTAATTATAAAATTTCTTCAGAGTTCAATTACCTTGTATTTATTATAAAGTGTGCAAAATAAATCAGCACACTTTATTTTTATTAATAACTAATTATAAATTATAATTCTTTACTTAATTGATTTAATAAATTAAATATCTTTTATAATATTTAAACAAAGTTCTACAGCTGGACTTAAAATTTCTTCATCAAAATCAAATCTTGCATTGTGCACTGGCTCTGTAACATTGGCTCCAAGACCAATGTATACTGATTTCCCGCCATTAGATTGTACTTTTCTCATCATAACGGATGCATCATCGGACCCACTTACATTTCCATAATCACATATATACTCATAATAACTTATTTTTTTAGCAGCTTCTCTTACTTTGTTCATCATTTCAACATCGCTTTTAGCTGTAGGCACTTCCCCATAATCTTTAATATGATATTTAAGGTCATACATTTTAGCTGCAGAATCTATAATTGTCTCCACTCTGCTTTTAGCATATTTAGATATATTTTCGTTTTCTCCCCTGTATTCAACTTTCATAAGTGCATTAGGAGCAATTGTGTTTGCAACTACACCGGCATGTATTTCACCAACATTTACTCTAAACAATCCTTCTTCATGAGGAGCTATGGAATGGAGGTTAAGTGCTGCTGTGCATGCTGCTAATAAAGCATTTTTTCCTTCATGGGATGCTCCGCATGGATGTGCTGATTTCCCTTCATAATATACATCAATTTGTCTTACACTTAAAAAATCATTGCAACCGCAAGCAATGCTTTTAGACAACAGTGGCAAATTATTTGAACTAACTGCTATGTGCATACCTACAAAATAATCCACGTCATCTAAATGACCTTTAGCTACTATTGACTCTGCTCCAGAAAATGTTTCTTCCGCAGGTTGAAAAAATAATTTAATTTTTCCTTTAATATTATTTTTCATCTAAGTGACCTTTAGCTACTATTGATTCTGCTCCAGAAAATGTTTCTTCTGCAGGTTGAAAAAAAAATTTAATTTTTCCTTTAATATTATTTTTATTTTTTATTATTTCTTCTGCTAAACCAAGTCCAATAGCAGTATGACCATCATGAGCACATGCATGCACTTTTTTTGAATTGTGAGAAATATATCCTTCATCAAATGGTTTAAATCCAATCTCTTTTGGTTCCTCATATGGCAAAGCATCTATGTCAAACCTAAATCCAATTACAGGTCCTTTTTTTCCCGAATCAAATTCAGCAACAACTCCTGTGTATCCTTCAGTTTTTAAAACCCAATTTAAATTAGCACCTTGTTCTACAGCT
>JARBUP010000142.1 GCA_029239575.1 Bacillota bacterium | reverse complement strand
TCTTTCTGAAACTTCGTTAGCTAAATCAATATCAAATCCAACTAATTCGCCTTTTTCATCTCTAAATCCCATAGGAGCAAATGTATCATCTAATCCCATGATTAAAGTTTCTGTTTCTTCTTTGGCTTGAGCATTATTATTTTCTGCTGGAGCTGGTGTTTGTGCGTTGTCTTTATTAGAACATCCTACGAATATAGCAGAAGTTAATACTAATAGTGACATTAATTTAATAGTTTTTAAAACATTTTTTTTCATTTTTATTCTCCTTTGAATTTTTATAAATTAAAAAACTCCCGTCATCTAGCTTGTGCTAGAGGACGGGAGTATTAATCACGTGGTTCCACCTCATTTTATTGACGCCTCGCGACATCAATCTCATTAAGTACATATATACTTTAGCACTGTAACGTGTGCTCACGAATCAAACTAATCCCAATGGTTTCATCGATTTGCTCCAAGATGTGTTCAATATATTCATTTATGCATTTCCACCAACCATGCACTCTCTAAAAAATGTGGCTATATTTACTATTTCTTTTCATAGCATTTATATAAGTTATTATATTTATAACATAAATTACATTATCATAATTATTGGACAAAGTAAAGATTTTTTTAAAAATTAATTATAAAATTTTTTTAGGTAATTTATAGAACCTTTATTTAAATAATTTTTATTCTATTGTAAATACTAATTAAAAAGTTTTTATTTCAGGAGGTAATTATGAATTTTAGAAATTTAGAAAATAGTATTGATTTTAATGATAATCAGTTTACAAAAAGAATTATATTTGATGAAGATGATGTTTTAAGTTTTATTTTAAATTTTAGAAAAGGTCAAAGTCTACCTACACATAAACATGAAAATTCTCGTCTTGTATTAACAGTTCTAAGAGGAGAAGGCGAAGTTAAAATTAATGAAACAATACAAAAAATTCAAAGAGGTTCAGCAGTTCTTTGTAATGGAAGTGATGAGTTCAGTATTCCTAAAGTAGATGAAGATTTATCTGTTTTTGTTACCATAAGTCCTAAACCCAAAAATACAGTTTTCTCTAAAGAGATAGGTTAAATATAACTCTGTTATGGCAGAATTCTGTCATTCTGAACGCAGTGAAGAATCTTTTTATTTGAAATAATAAGATCCTTCGCTATTGCTCAGGATGACAGATTGTGAGAGTTATATTGCATAAATTAATACAATGATATATAATTGGTATAAATTAACTTTAGTGAAAATTTATTTGAGAAAGGAAAAATTATGTTTAAAATAACAGATACAGTTAGTTGGGTTGGAAAAATCGATTGGGAACTTAACAAGTTTCATGGAGATGAATATTCAACACATAAAGGATCTTCTTATAATTCATATTTAATTAGAGATGAAAAAACAGTTTTAATTGATACAGTATGGCAACCATTTTCTCAAGAATTTGTTACAAACTTAAAAAAAGAAATAGATTTAAAAGAAATAGATTACATAATTATGAATCATTCAGAAATAGACCATAGTGGTGCTCTTTGTGAGTTGATGGAGGAAATTCCTAATACACCTATTTATTGTACAAAAAAGGGCGTTAGCATAATAAAAGGTATTCACCACAAGCAATTTAACTTTGTGGAAGTAAAAACAGGGGATACTCTTGATATAGGTAAAAATAAACTTATATTTGTTGAAGCAACAATGCTTCATTGGCCTGATTCTATGATGACATATATGTCAGGAGAAAATATATTATTTAGCAATGATGCATTTGGTCAACATTATGCATCCGAACTAATGTACAATGATAAAGTTGATAGAGAAGAATTATATAATGAAGCAATAAAGTATTATGCAAATATTTTGACACCATTTAGCAAATTTGTAGTTAAAAAAATTGAAGAAGTTGTAAGCTTAAACATTCCAATTAATATGATTTGTCCAAGCCACGGTATTATATGGAAAGAAGATCCATTACAAATTGTGACTCAATACATGGAATGGGCAAAGGGATATCAAGAAAATCAAATAACTATTATATATGACACTATGTGGAATGGCACAAGAAGAATGGCCGAAGTTATTGCAGAAGGCATAAAGTCAGTTGATAAAGATGTAGTTATAAAAATTTACAATTCAGCTAAAAAAGATAAAAATGATATAATTACAGAAGTGTTTAAATCTAAAATGATATTAGTAGGGTCTTCAACTATTAATAATGGAATATTATCATCAACAGCAGCTATTTTAGAAATGATAAAAGGTCTTAAATTTATTAATAAAAAAGCAGCTGCATTTGGAGCTTATGGTTGGAGCGGAGAAGGAAATAAAATTATTACAGAACAATTAAAAGAAGCTAAATTTGAAGTTATAAATGATGGAATCAAAGCATTATGGAATCCAGACGAAGATGCATTAGCACAATGCAGAAAATTTGGAGAAGAGTTAGTTAAATAGTATAATCCCCATATTAAAATGAGTGTCAGCGAAGGATCTAAAATCGCTGATAAAAATCAAATTTAGTAAATATTTGTAAATGATTGTTGATATATATTTCTTAGTGGTTTATAATAGAAATTATATAAAAATATCATTTATAGTAATCGTAGCAGGGGGAGTTATGAAAATTAAAAATGTTGCTTTAATTGGAATGGGTGCTGTAGGAACTGTGTATGGTAATTTGTTATATAAAAGTTATGGCAATGATTTTTATGTTATTTGCAGTGATTCCCGTAAAGATAAATTAATTGAAAATGGCTTTAAGTTAAACAATGAATCATTTAATCCACAAATTATATCTCCACAAGATGAAACAGTAAAAATGGATTTAATAATTTTTTGTGTAAAAAATTATCAACTTGAAGACTCTATTGAAGATGTAAGGAAATTCGTTTCGGATAATACAGTAATGATCACCTTTTTAAATGGTGTTACTGCAAAAGACAGAATTCTTAAAGCATTTCCTGACAACAAGATTTTATATGGATTATCCATGAGAATAGATGCTGAACGAGTGGATGATGGAGTTATAAATACTGAAAATGGAGAGATTCAATTTGGAAATGCTGATAATACAGTTATTGCTCCTGAAGTTTTAGCAGTACAAGAATGTTTTAATAAATCAGGAATTAAAAATGTAGTTTTTCAAGATATGATCAGAACCATTTGGAGAAAGTTCATGTTAAATGTAGGAGTAAATCAAATTACTGCTGTAACTAAAGCACCCTATGGAAAATCTACAAGCATTGAAACAAATAGAATAATATTTAAAGAAGCAATGGAAGAAGTATTAAAAATAGCTAAAGCTAAAAATATAGATTTAAGAAAAGAAGATGTTGATGGATTTTTGGAATTAATGAGTAGTTTTTCTCCAAATGGTAAAACTTCAATGCTTCAAGACATAGAAGCTAAACGTAAAACTGAAGTTGATTATTTTGCAGGAACGGTTGTTGAACTCGGAAAGCAATTGAATATTAAAACACCAGTAAACCATGTGTTATATTGCATAATCAAATCATTGGAAGAACTTTATTAAAGTAATTTTTAAAAATAAATTGCTTAATTTTAAGTTATTGGGTATTAATATATATAGAAAGAAAAGAAAAGATTCTTCACTGCGTTCAGAATGACAACGGAGAGAAAAGATTCTTCACTGCGTTCAGATAAGCAGGAAACCAAAATCATGTTTTTGATTTTGTGTTTATCGCTTAGTATCTTCATCTAATGACAACAGAGAGAAAAGATTCTTCACTGCGTTCAATGACAGGTGATAAATGATTGATTAGTATATTCATATAGTGACAATAGTTAATTTCAATTTATTACATAAAAAATTAATTACAATATCAATAAAAAAAAGAAAAATTTACAAAGAATAAAATTATTGCATTTAAAACTAAAATATGCAATAATAATCTTGATTTTAAAAGAAAGGTTGTGATGTTAGGGTTGGAAAAAAAGCTGGCATTGTATGGCTTTAATAATCTTACAAAGTCACTTAGCTTTAACATTTATGATGTTTGCTACGCAAAAAGTGAGAGAGAGCAAAAGGATTATATAGAATATATTGATGAACAATATAATTCCGAAAGACTTACAAATATATTGTGTAAAGTTACAGAAATGATTGGTGCACATGTTTTAAATATTTCAAAACAAGACTATGATCCACAAGGAGCTTCAGTAAATATTTTAATTGCTGAAGGTGCTTTGTTGCCCGATGATATAGATCCTTCATGTAATCAGGGAAAAACTATTCAATGTTTGCAAAATGAAACAATACATGCTCATTTAGATAAAAGCCATGTAACTGTTCATACTTTCCCAGAACATCATCCAGGAAATGCTATATCTACTTTTCGTGTAGATATAGATGTATCAACATGTGGTGAAATTTCTCCGCTTAATGCATTGGATTTTTTAATAGACAGCTTTGAATCAGATATCATTACTATTGATTACCGCGTTCGAGGTTTTACAAGGGACATCGAAGGTAAAAAGTTTTATATAGATCATAACATTACATCCATACAAGATTATGTAGATGACAAAACACTCACTAAATATGATGCTATAGATGTTAATGTTTATCAATCAAATACATTCCATACAAAAATGCTTATTAAAGAAATTGATCTGCAAAATTATCTGTTTAACAAAGATGTTTATGAGTTGCCACCTAAAAAAAGGCTTGAAATAACTAATAAACTTCGTAGAGAGATGATTGAAATATTCAGCGGCATGAACATTTACGATAAATAAGGAGAATTGATAATAGTATGGATAAAAGAAGAAATACTGAAGTAACTCAAAATAATGCGCCCATTGCTGAGGCTTTAGATAAACATATAAATAACAGAGTTGTACGTTTTGATGTACCGGGTCATAAGGGCGGAAGAGGGGACAAAGAGCTCACAGATTTTTTTGGTGAAAGATTATTGAAAATCGATGTAAACTCAATGAAAAACCTCGATAACTTATCACATCCTGTTTCAGTTATAAAAGATGCACAGGATTTAGCTGCTGAAGCATTTGGTGCTAAGGATTGTTTTTTCATAGTTAATGGAACAACTCAAGCAGTACAAACAATGGTTATGTCCGCTTGTAAAGCAGGGGACAAAATTATAATGCCAAGAAATGTTCATAAAAGTGCTATAAATTCTTTAGTAGTTTGTGGCGCGGTTCCTGTTTACATAAATCCAGGAATAAATAAAAGACTTGGAATTGCTCTTGGTATGAGTGTTAAAGATATTGAAAAAGCAATTGAAGAACATCCGGATGCAAAGGCAATACTTATAAATAACCCGACATATTATGGAATATGTTCGGATCTTGAGAAAATAGTTGAAGTAGCACATAAAAATAACATGCTTGTTTTAGTAGATGAAGCTCATGGAACTCATTTTTATTTTGGAGATAATATGCCTGTTTCTGCTATGGCAGCGGGTGCTGATATGGCAGCTGTTAGTATACACAAAACAGGAGGCTCATTAACACAGAGTTCTATTTTGTTATGTGGTGAAAGTGTTGATGATAATTTCGTAGATTATGTAAGACAAATAATAAGCTTAACTCAATCTACAAGCGCATCATATTTGTTGATGGCTTCTCTTGATATTGCAAGGAAAAGTTTAAGTTTATACGGCAAAGAAATGTTCAAAAAAACTGTTGAGTTTGCAGAGTATGCTCGTGGCGAAATAAATAAGCTTGGTGGATATTATGCTTATGATGAAGAAATAATAGATGGTGATGCAGTATTTAATTTTGATAAAACAAAACTGTCCATCAACACAAGAGACATTGGACTTGCTGGAATTGAAGTTTATGATATACTCCGTGATGAATATGGAATTCAAATTGAATTTGGAGATTTAGGAAATATTCTTGCAATCATATCTGCAGGAGATAGGTATATGGAAATAGAAAGATTGATTTCTGCTCTTGCTGAAATTAAAAGAATTTATTCTAAGGACCCTGTTGGAATGTTTGACCATGATTACATTAACCCTGAAGTAATAGTTGCTCCACAAAAAGCTTTTTACAGTAGCAAAAAGTCTGTTCCTATACATGAAAGTAGTGGAAAAATATCTGGCGAATTTATAATGGCATATCCACCTGGAATTCCGGTATTGGCGCCTGGTGAAAAAATTACTGATGAAATAATAAGCTATGTAGATTATGCAAAAGAAAAAGGAAGCTTGTTAATGGGAACTCAGGATATGGACGTTGAAAATATCAATGTAGTGGTGGAGGAATAATTATGGAATTATGGTATACGGAAGAACATACAAGCAATGTAAAGTTTTCTATGAAAGTAGATAAACAAATTGTATCTTTACAAAGTGATTTTCAAAGAATAGATGTGTTTGAATCATATGAGTTTGGAAAAGTTTTGGTGCTTGACGGTTTTTTAATGATAACTGAAAAAGATGAGTTCATTTATCATGAAATGATAGTTCATGTTCCTATGGCAGTTAATCCTAATATTAAAAAAGTGTTAGTTATCGGAGCTGGAGACGGTGGTACTGTTCGTGAATTAACTCGTTATAACAATATAGAGCAAATTGACATGGTTGAAATAGACGAAAAAGTTGTTGAAGTATGCAAAGAGCATATACCTCAAACAGCTTGCAAATTAACTGATGAAAGAGTTAATTTATATTTTGAAGATGGCCTTAAATTTGTTAGAACAAAACATGATGAATATGATTTAATAATTGTTGATTCAACGGACCCATTTGGACCTGGAGAAGATTTATTTACAAAAGAATTTTATGGCAACTGCTTTAAAGCGTTAAAAGAAGATGGCATATTGGTTAATCAACATGAAAGCCCATATTATACAAATGATGCTATAGCAATGCAAAGAGCTCATGAAAAAATTAAATCTGTTTTTGAAGTTGCAAGAGTTTATCAAGTACATATTCCAACATATCCATCAGGACATTGGATGTTTGGATTTGCATCTAAAAAATATGATCCAATAAAGCATTTAAATGAAGAAGCTTGGAATTTTTTAAATATTAAAACAAAATATTATAATACAGATTTACACAAAGGATCTTTTGCTATACCAAATTATGTAAAGGAGCTTTTGAATTATGATAAATAAGAATATTCACACATTTATAGGCTGTGACAGTGAATATGAAGATAGCAAAATAGTTATTTTTGGAGCACCATTTGATGGCACAACTTCATACCGTCCTGGTACAAGATTTGCTTCAGCAGCTATTAGGAATGAATCTTATTCCATTGAAACATACAGTACATATCAAGATAAGGATTTAGAAGATATATATGTTTTTGATGGAGGGGATTTGGAACTTCCATTTGGAAATACAGAAAAAGTTTTAAACGAAATTGAAAGCAGAGTTTCTGACATATTGAAGGATGAAAAAATGCCTTTAATGTTAGGTGGAGAACATTTAGTTTCTTTAGGAGCAGTAAGAGGTGTTGCAAAAAAATATGAAGACCTTCATATAATACATTTTGATGCCCATGCAGATTTAAGGGATGAATTTTTAGGCGAATCTTTATCCCATGCATCTGTAATACGAAGATGTTGGGATATTCTTGGAGACGGAAAAATAAATCAATTTGGCATAAGAAGCGGCTGCAGAGAAGAAATTTATTGGGGAAAAGAACATGTGAACACATGTATGTTTAATTTTGACACATTGGATGAAACAATAGAAAAATTAAAAGATAAACCAGTTTATTTTACAATAGATTTAGATGTGCTTGACACATCAGTATTCCCTGGAACAGGAACTCCAGAAGCTGGCGGTGTAACATACAATGAACTTTTAAAAGCAGCAGAAAAAGTTTCTAAATTAAATATAGTTGGTATGGACATAAATGAATTGTCACCACCACTTGATGCAACAGGAGCATCAACTGCATTAGCATGTAAGTTTTTAAGAGAATTATTATTGATGATATATAAATAACTGTCATTCTGAACGCAGTGAAGAATCTTCAGAATGACAACAATTTTTTTAAACTCAAGGAGGAAATTTTAATGGGTAAGTGCTTAATAATAGGAGCAGGAGGAGTTGCTTCCGTAGCAATTCACAAATGTTGTCAAAACTCAGAAATATTCGAAGAAATAATGATAGCAAGCAGAACAAAATCAAAATGCGATGCAATAAAAGAACAATTAGTTGGTAAAACAAAAACAATAATTCATACTGCACAGGTTGATGCTGATAATGTTCCAGAATTAATTGAATTAATCAACTCTTTTAAACCAGAAGTTGTTTTAAACCTTGCATTGCCATATCAAGATTTAACTATAATGGATGCATGTTTAGCAACAAAAACACATTATATTGACACAGCTAACTATGAGCCATTGGACACTGCAAAATTTGAATACAGCTGGCAATGGGCTTACAGAGAAAGATTTGAAAAAGCTGGTATCACTGCTTTATTAGGAAGCGGTTTTGACCCAGGAGTTACAAGCGTATTTTCAGCATATGCTTTAAAACACCATTTCGACGAAATAAATTATATAGATATACTTGATGCAAATGCAGGTGACCACGGTTATCCATTTGCAACAAACTTCAACCCTGAAATAAACATAAGAGAAATTACTGCTAAAGGCAGCTACTGGGAAAATGGAGATTGGGTTGAAACAGAACCTATGGAAATAAAAAGAGTTTATAATTTCCCAGTGATAGGCGAAAAAGATATGTATCTTTTACACCATGAAGAATTAGAATCTCTTGGAATTAACATACCAGGAATCAAAAGAATAAGATTTTTCATGACATTTGGTCAAAGCTATTTAACACATTTAAAAGTTTTGGAAAATGTAGGAATGACTTCAATTGAACCAATTGATTTCAATGGTCAAAAAATTGTTCCTTTACAATTCTTAAAAGCAGTTCTTCCTGACCCAGCTTCATTAGGACCAAGAACAAAAGGTAAAACAAATATAGGATGTATTTTCCAAGGTAAAAAAGACGGCAAAGACAAAACATATTATTTATACAATGTTTGCGACCATGAAGAATGTTACAGAGAAGTTGGTTCACAAGCAATTTCTTACACAACTGGAGTTCCTGCTATGATCGGTGCTATGATGGTTATGACTGGAAAATGGCAAAAACCAGGCGTATATAATATAGAAGAATTTGATCCAGATCCATTCATGGAAGCATTAAACAAATGGGGTCTTCCATGGCAAGAAAGTTTCAATCCGGAGCTTGTTGACTAATGAATAAATTGGATATAAATATTAACTCTTTACCCACACCATGTTATATAGTGGATGAGAGATTACTTATAAAAAACCTTGAAATTTTAAAAAGCGTAATGGACAGAACGGGCTGCAAAATACTATTAGCACAAAAGGCTTTTTCAATGTATTCACTGTATCCTTTAATAGGAAAGTATTTAAGTGGCACAGCTGCAAGTTCATTGTTTGAAGCTAAACTTGGCCACGAAGAAATGAGTGAGGGCGAAACGCACATTTATTCTCCTGCATATAGGGAAGAAGAAATGGATGAAATAATTAAAATTTCAGACCATATTGTGTTTAACTCACCATCACAGTGGAAAAAGTACAAAGAAAAAGTAAAATCTGTGGATAAAAAAATAAGCTGCGGTTTGAGAATCAACCCAGAATATTCTGAAATAGAAACTGATATTTA